>CAYRWH010000001.1:0-11053 GCA_964427935.1 uncultured Halobellus sp.
CGGGAACGGGTCGAGCGGGACCTCGATCCCGTTCACGAAGTGGCCTACGTCGCCCTGGAGATCCCAGATGTGGACGTCCGCGTCGGGAAACTCCTCAGGGAGCAGTCCGAGCCCCATCTCGCCCGGCATGTATCCGGTGTACCCCCATCCCTTGTGCTGAAAATCGAGGAGGTCCACCTGGAGGACATCTCCCGGCTCCGCGCCCTCGACGGCGACCGGACCGGTGAGCGGATGGACCGGATCGAAGCTCACGTCCGCGAACTCCTCGGCGGTAGACTCGACATCCAACTGCCGGTCGACCGCGTCTCGGCATTCGAACCTGACAACGTCGCCGTCCGCGACGGTCAAGACCGGGTCGAGCGATCTGTCCCAAACTCGGTGAACGTTGCGCTCGGCGTCTGAGAGGTGATGGTCGATGGTGTACTCCCTGCGGGGTCGCTTCTGAGTGTCCGGATCGGTAGTGTCGTCAGTTCCGCCGTCGTAATCTCGTGTCATTCGTGAACTGATACCACGGCATACGGAGTAAAGGTTCGTGTCGATCGGGCCGTGACGAACACACAATCCGAACGTTCGAGTAGTCGGCTGTTCTGTAGAGTGGCATGTACGACTACCACGTCCACACGACCTATTCTGACGGGTCCTTTCTCGAAGGGATGGTGGACGCCGCCGCTACTGCCGGGCTCGATGGGATCGGCATCGCCGACCACTGTAACGTCTCGACGGACGAGAGCGCACGGCGGTCCAAGCGCTCACTCGGGTTTAACCTCGATATGACGTACGAGCGCAGACGAACCGCGATCGAACGAATCCGTGAGGAGACGGACATCCGCGTGTTCGACGCCGTTGAAATGGATTATCACCCAGATCAGGAGGCGGAGATCCGTTCGTTCCTCGACGACGCCGGGTTCGACTACGCCGTCGGGAGCGTTCACGACCTCGACGGTGTAAACGTCCACGCACGATCGCACTTTGCTGGAAAGTCCGAGATTGAACGCCGGGAGCTCGTCGATCGGTACTTCGAGAAGCTCGTCGCGCTGATCGACTCCGAACTGTTTACGATCGCTGCTCATCCCGACCTCGTCGAGCGCAACCCGCATCTCCGCGGGTTCGCAACCGTCGAGCAGTACGAGCGTGTCGCCGACGCGTTCACGGACTCACGGACGGTTCCCGAGATCAACGCGGGTCGGCTCCTCGACGACTACGGGGAGTTCCACCCGTCGCCCGTGTTCCTCGACGTTCTAACAGCACACGACGTTTCGATGACCGTGGGAACCGACAGCCACGAACCGGACGCGATTGCGCCGCGAGCGACGGCGATCGAACGTGAGTTCGACGCCCGCGGAATCGAGGTCGCCGAGGTGACCGATATCGTGGACGCGGCGTAGACTCAGGTGTACACTCGCCGGGTGCTGACCTCGCCGTCCGGATCGAGAAGCGTCACCGTATCGCCGGCGTCGTTGAGCGCGGCTCGCTCCCGTCCGAGATAGTAGTCGGTGTTGGTGTCGGTTCCGGAGCCGACGTGGATCGTCAGCGTTCCATCCGGATCCAGCACGGTCGACGGCAGCGCGTCCTGTTGACCACCGCTCAGGTCGATCACGTACCCGGTGAGATCGACGGCCTCGCTGGCCATATTCCGGAGGGTTACCGACTCGTCAAGCGGGTCCCCTCCCGTCCCGTCCGGCCCCGGATCGATGGCGTCGATAACGAGCCCGTCAGGGGTGCCCTCCTCGCCGAAGGCGACGATGTCGGCAAGGGTGTACCCCTCCGTCTCGGTAAGCTGCGGCAGGCTCGGCTCCCACCCGTCCGGTGCTGCGTTCGGGTACGCGGCCTCGTCCGATTCGATGAGACCTATCAGCGTCTCCGCGACGATCCGGGTGCCGACCGCGCCGAGTCGTTCGCCGTCGTTCTGGTACCGCGCCTCATCGAGGACGTAGTACCACAGTGGGGCGTGGCCGTCCGCGCCGCGGCCGTGTTTTCGAAGGGCGTTCATGATCGGCGCGTCGTCCCCGAACCCCTCGTTGCGGATCGGGTCGATATCCATTCGTGCGGCGACATCTTGCCCCGAAGGCAACCCCAACGCCCGCCCGCGCTGGAAGTTCCGCATGGCGAGTGAGTCTTCCCCATCCATCGGGAGCTGGAACAGTGTCGGCGCGAGAAACGGCATGATCTTCCGCGCGGACTGGTAGTCGCCGTCACCCGTGTCGAGCAGCCGCGTCCAGTCGACGACGAGGTGGCTTGGCACCGGCCGACCGCCACGGAGGTTCAGGCCGTCGCCAGTAGGATCCGGGAACAGCCGGACATTCCCGGACTCCTCGTTGATTTCGAACTCGTGTCGGATAAGCGAGTGACCGAACCGAAATCCGGCCCCGGCGAACTCAACCGGAATGGCCACGTCCTTTTCCGGCGGGACGAAGAACTGTCGTCCGTTCTCCTCGATATCTTCAAGAATGTACGTGTCACACACCCGCGTGAGAAAGTCGTGTCGGACGACCCACTGATAGTGCCACCTGACGAGCCGCTGTGCCGCCTCGTGGAGCGGTTCGTCGTCTCCACGGAGCGCGCTTCCCTCCGGCGTCTCCAAGTAGTCGACGACGCGGTTGTGGAAGTTGACGAACGCGAGGTGGAGCTGGGCGATCAACACGTTCTCGTCGTTTCGCGGGTCACCGATGAGCGCGACCCCCTGTTGATTGCGCTGGAGGTCGGTACCCGGGAGTCCGGACAGCCCTCCGGAGTCGGTGTCGGGCGCGACGGCCGATCCCGTGAGGAGGTGTGCCTCTTCCGGGTGTTCCTGATCGAACAGGAACGGGGTGACCCCTGGGCCGGTCCGGTACAGCGCGTCGAGGTCCAGCGCGGGCGTCCGAAAGTTCCGCAACGCTGCCGGGTCGTTCTGTCGGTCGATGTCGGACGTCGGGTCGAACGTGATGTCGTGGTCGATGAACTGGCCGAACAGTCCGTACGCGGCGGGCGTTTCGGCATCCCCTACGGGGTCATCGGCGGGTTCCATCATCGGCCCGTCGCGGTGCCCGTCAGCGGTCACCTCGCTGTCACCCAGCGACCGGAGAAACTCGTCGGATCGGTCGTAGACGGGTAGTTCGGGGAACTGGTTACAGAACCGGTGGCTCCGGACCCGACCAACTCGCGTCGTCGCCGCGTCATTCATTCCCCGGTGTTCAACGCCCCCGTGAACCGGGGTGCTCGCCGAGATGACGGTGAGTTCGACGGTTCGCTTCTCGCCGTCCTCTCGGATCCGACGCCCGTCGACGGGGGTTGTTGTTCCGCCCCGCATCGGGTCGCGAACGGTAAAGTCGACATCGCCGGGGTCGATCGTCGATCCACCGTCGGCGACGAGCCGGAACCCTCCGTCCTCGTCGGTGACCCAGTGTCCTGACGGCTCTGATTCTCCGCCCCTCCGCCCCACCACGACGCGCCCGCTCAACGGAGTTCCCGATCTGTCTACTACGAGACCCCAAACCTCTTGTTCTGACGACATGGGGCAGATATTGCTGGTTGTTAACTTAATTTTTCCTAAATAAACAAACAACAAGTTAAAAATTGCCAGTCAAACGGGAGGTGCCGGCAAGTCGCTGGGTCACTTCAGGGTTTGACCAGCCGGATAACAGGACTTGAGACGCGTGCGTCTTGGTTCTGGCCGCTTAATCGAACAACGTCTCGCCGTCGACCATGTACTCTTCGACGGTGTCCATGTCGAGGGTCACGCCGAGACCCGGCTCCTCTGGAACCTCGATGTAGCCGTCCTCGATGACTTCCTCCTCAACGAGGTCCGACCACCAGCCGAGTTCATACGAGTGGTACTCGACGGCCAGCGAGTTCGGAATGGATGCTCCGACGTGTGCGGCGGCCATCGTCGCGACCGGTGAGGCAACATTGTGCATCGCGACCGGGATGTAGTACTGGTTCGCGACATCCGCGATCTTCCGCGTCTCACGCATTCCGCCGACCTTCGGGAGGTCGGGCGCGACGATGTCGACCGCCTGGTTTTCGATGAGTCGTCGCAGCTCCGTGACGCGGTACCGGTTTTCGCCGACCGCGATCGGTGTAGTCGTCGACTTCGTCACTTCCTCCTGTACTTCGAGGTTCTCCGGGGGGACGGGGTCTTCCAGCCACCAGACATCGTACTCCTCGATGGCGTCCGCAAGTCGCTTCGCGGAGCCGCCGGAGAACGTCCAGTGACAGTCGAAGGATACGTCCGCCTTGTCTTTCACCCGCTCGGTCACCGCTTCCACGATCTCCGCTTTGTGACGGATCTCGCCGGGGCGTAGATGGCGGTTCGCACGGTCCTTTTCGAGTCCTGACGGAACGTCGAGATCGAACTTTAACGCGTCGTAGCCGAGTTCGTCGACGACCCGTTCGGCCTCATCGGCACACGCCTCCGGATCGGCCTCCTCCTCGGTGTGACAGTCACAGTAGACACGCATCTCGTCACGGTACTTTCCGCCGAGCAGCTGGTAGGCCGGGACATCGAGGATCTTGCCGGCAAGGTCGTGGAGGGCCACCTCGATACCCGAGATGGCGGTCACGGTCACGCCTTCGACCGACCCCTCGCCGGACATCTTCTGGATGAGGTGTTCGTACAGCCGGTCGATATCCAGCGGGTTCTCGCCGACGACGAACGGCTTCATCCGTTCGATGAGTTCCGGGACGCCGGCCCCCCAGTACGCCTCTCCGGTCCCGACGACGCCCGCGTCGGTGTATACCCGCACGAGGGTCCACGGGAAGTTTCCGTCGACCATCGTCGTCTGGACATCTGTGATTGTTACGTCGCGTCCGCCGCCGCGCGTTCCGGTCACGCCCATCGTCTCCGACGAGAGTTCCCGCATCGTGTACTCCGCGTTCGGATCGTGAAGCGAGTCGTAGTTACGGCTCATATCGAGTCGTTCATTCGGATCAGGGTAAGCGTTTATGTTCGCTTCAAAAAGGCTCAGGCCGGTGTGGTGAGGACACTACGGGAGTGTGTGGTCCACTCTACCAATACGCTCGCCGTTCGGGCGGGTTCTTCCCACCGGTTTTATCCGTCGTTTGACAATCGGCGTGGGGAGTGGTGGAAACAGATAGGGAGTTTTTCATTGTGGTACCTCGAATGGCCGGCATGGTCGAGGTAACCGATTCGTTGACGTGTCTGTTTACTGCGGAACTGGAACCCGACGGCGACGGCGGATACGTGGTGTCCGTTCCGAAACGAGAGATCGAACACGGGACTGTGATTCCCGGCGAGACGTATCGAGTCGCAGTGATCGACCGGGAAGAAAGCGAGACGGGGACAGACGGCGGGGCCGCCGAACCCAGTCCGGCGAGTGAACGCCGCCCGAGCACGCGCGATGACGGGCCAACCGCGGCATCTCCTGCCTCGGGACCGCCCGTCTCAGAGGGCGAGATCCGTGACGTCACCATCGAGACGCTTGGCGACAAGGGTGACGGAATCGCAAAGATAGAGCGAGGGTACGTCGTCATCGTCCCCGACGCCGAACTCGGTGACGAGGTAACTGTG
This sequence comes from uncultured Halobellus sp., assembly GCA_964427935.1. Classification (GTDB taxonomy): domain Archaea; phylum Halobacteriota; class Halobacteria; order Halobacteriales; family Haloferacaceae; genus Halorubrum. Next base: position 5,507 of record CAYRWH010000001.1, read on the forward strand.
AAGATCACGAGCGTTCGGGAGAACGTCTCGTTTGCGACCGTGATCGACGAGTAGTCGCTACGAACTCGTACGGCTGACACACCAGAACGGTCAGGAGAACAGCGTTTTGAGGTGTTCTCGCGAGAAGAACGACGACGGCTCGTCCATGTGAACGCCGATCTCACCGGACAACGCGCGAAGTCCGACTTGCTGGATTGGTTCCGGTAGCGAGTAACACGCCCGGATCATCGTCCCGAGTCGGATCTCGGTTCCCAACTCGCCGCGCCATCCGGTCTCGTAGTCGGTGAGCGTTTCGGGATCGGTGGGGTCGATTGTCGTCGCCGCGATGTCCGCGGCCCGCATCCCGTAGAGTATGCCACCCCCGGTGAACGGTTTCGTTTGGGCGGCGGCGTCGCCGATCAGGAACACTCGGTCCGTCGATACTGCCTCAGGCGGTCCGATCGGTATTGCCCCCGAACAGAACCGTTGTGTCTCAGCCTCGTATCCGTCGGTGAGTCGGTCGAATCGAGTCGACACGTCGTCGCCCGGCGGTGCGGCAAGTCCGTACTCGACGCCAGCGTCACCGCGTGGAATCCGCCACGCGAAGAAACGCGGGGCGGTGAGATGGACGTCGACGTAGTTTTGATCGTCGGGCTCCGGATCGAACGCGAGCACCCCGTGAAGGATCTCCTCCGGTTCGTCGATCCCGACCGCTCGGCGGACCCGTGAGGTCGGACCGTCACAGCCAGCCACCATCCGCGCCTCGACGGTTTCGGACCCGCCGTCGGCAACGCTGACCTCGACGACGACCCGATCCTGGCACTCGTCGACTCCCGTAACTGTGTGCCCCTCCCGTAACTCGGCGCCCGCGTCACGCGCACACCTCGCCAGCGTTCGGTCGAGTCCGACCCGGTCGATAACGTTCGAGACCGGGTTCGGTTTATAAAAGTGATAGGGGGAAGAGCCTGGTCCGCCGACATGGAAGCGCGCGCCGAACACCCGGTTTTGAAGCAGGTCCGTCCTCGCATCTGTCGGAACGTAGCTCCAGATGTCGGTCGAGACGTGTCCGGAGCAGGCGAGCGGCGTCCCGACCTCTCCCTTCTCGAAGACAACCACGTCGTACCCGGCCTCGGCGGCGCGCCGGGCGAACCGCGACCCCGGAGGTCCGGCACCGACGACGACGAAGTCATACATAGCTGGCTCTACTGGGTCGCGGTATAAAAACGCCGCAGCCTACCACGGGTGCCCGGTGTTCACGGGCGGTCATCGAGCCACGAGAGCGCGGCGGCGATATCCGTCCGCGGCGGTGAGCAGGTGAACCCCTCACAGACGTAGACGGTCGGCGCGTCGTCCTTCGCGTCCCGTCCCTTCCAAATCGGCGGCGTCGCCGAGAGATCGAGCCGGTCGAGCCACTCGGCGAGTCCCTCGTCGGTCGGGGGTCGAGGCGCGACCACCGCGCCGGGCAGATACCGCTCCGCGAGTGTCGCCCGCCACTCGTCCGGGACGGCGTCGGCCGCGATGGTCACCTCAACGCCCCCTGACTCGACCCGTTCGGCAGCCCGCACCAGCGACACGTGTTCGAGCGGGCTCGCTCGAATTCGGTCACTGTGGGTTCGGACAACCGACTCCGCGACCGACCGGAACCGGTCGTCGGCTCGGAACCCGTCGAGGACCGCGAGCGTGTCGGCGGCGACGCCGAGACTGGAAGGTGTCGATCGGTCGGCGAACTCCTGTGGGCGCGCGAACAGCGTCGGATCGCCGCCACGGCTGTTGCCGGTATCACCGGTGCCGTCGGCCGGTCCGTCCTCGGGATCCCGAGTGAAATAGATCGTTCCGGCGTCCCCGTCGTAGAACTCTGCCACTAGCTCGTCAGCAACGTCCATTGCGAACGCCAGCGCGTCAACATCTCCGGTGGCGGCGTACACGTCGAACGCGCCGCGCGCGAGGAACGCGTGGTCGTCGAGGTAGCCCGGACCGGCGACCTCGCCGTCGATCCACCGCCTGTCGAGTCGTCCCGTCTCCGCGTCGTACAGGTGCTCTCGACAGAACGCGAGCGCGTCGGCGGCGAGGTCGGTGTACGACTCGCCGAGGACCGGCCCCGCGGCCGCAAACGCAGATATCGCTCGACCGTTCCAAGCGGCCAGCACCTTTTCGTCGCGGGGTGGCCGGGGGCGATTCTCGCGGGCGTCAAACAAGCGGGAGCGCGCCTCGGCCAGCGTCTCCTCTGCGGCTTCTGTCGAGCAGTCGTGTTCCTCCGCAAGGGAGTCGATGTCGGCGGCGAGCGTCGGTATCGTCGTCCCGCGCTCGAAGTTCCCGCCAGACCGGATTCCGTACCGTGCTCGCGCCATCGACGCCGCGGGCTCGTCGAGCACGGCGTCGACTTCTGCGGGCGTCCACGCGTAGAACGCTCCCTCGACCCGCTCGTCCGGGTCGTCGCCGGCGCGTCCGGCGGGCTGACGACTCCGCGCGTCGAGGGTGCTAAAGAACCCGCCGTCGGGGTGACGAAGCTCCCGTTCGAGGAATGTCAGGGATTCAGACGCGATCTGAGCGTACCTCTGTGTGCCCGTGAGCCGAAAGGCGTCGAGGTACACCATCGGTAGCTCGGCGTTATCGTACAGCATCTTCTCGAAGTGTGGGATGGTCCACGAGCGGTCGACAGCGTATCGGTGGAACCCACCGCCGATCTGGTCGTACATCCCACCGGACGCCATCCCGTTTAGCGTGCGTGTCGCTGCGTCGAGGAAGTCGGCGTTGCCGCTTCGATCCGCCGCCCGCAACAGGAGGTCAACTCGTCCCGGCATCGGAAATTTCGGGCCGCTCGTCCCGAACCCGCCGTGTTCACCGTCGGTGCTTCGCATTGCGGCCGCGGCGGCCTCGTCGAGCAACCCCGGTTCGACGGACTCGGATGTGGGCTCGGGTGTCGATTCCAGTTCGTCGCGAGCGCTTGTCGTCCACTGCGCTGCTCTGTTCTCCATCTCCGCGCGCTGTTCCGGGTCGCTCCACGAATCGGCAATCCGACGACAGAGTCCTGGAAACGACGGTCGGTTTCCGCGCGACTCCGGTGGGAAGTACGTGCCAACGTAGAACGGCTTCCCCTCCGGCGTACACCACGCCGAGAGGGGCCAGCCTCCGCCACCGGTGACAAGCTGTGACACCGTCATAAACGTGCTGTCCACGTCCGGGCGCTCCTCGCGGTCAACTTTCACCGGGACGAACGACTCGTTGAGCAGCGCTGCCGTCTCCTCGTCCTCGAAGCTCTCCTCGGCCATCACGTGACACCAGTGACACGACGAGTACCCGATTGAGACGAACACCGGGACGTTGTGTTCCCGCGCCAACTCGAACGCCTCCTCACCCCACGGCTGCCAGTTGACCGGGTTGTCGGCGTGCTGTTGTAGGTACGGGCTCGGCTCCGCATCGAGCCGGTTCCGATCGGTTGGCTGTGACATGGCCTCCGTTCGCCTGCGGGCCGGAAAAACCCCGGTACACGAGACGCCCCGTACGGCCGGCGAGATCAGGCTGTGCGGTCGGATGCGGAGACGGAACGTTCGGAGACTAATACACGAAAACGGATCGATCGCTCGATCGAGAGGGCAAGGTTTACACTGGTATGCGGGAATCCGTCGCGCATGACGGAGACCGTACTCCTCGTCGGCGGCGGCGGACGCGAACACGCGATCGCCCGTGCGATCGCCGACGACTGTGCCCTGTACGCCTGCGCGAGCAACCGAAATCCCGGGATCCGACGACTGGCGGACGGGTTCGAGTCGATCGGGGAGACCGACGCGGACGGAATCGTCGCGTTCGCGACCGAGGTCGGGGCAGACCTAGCAGTCATCGGACCCGAGTCGGCACTGGAGGCCGGCGTCGCCGACGCGCTCGACGACGCGGGCGTCTACGCGTTCGGCCCTCAGTCGGAAGAGGCGCGACTGGAGACGGACAAGGCGTACCAGCGCCAGTTCATGCGTGAGGCCGACGTGCCCGGCTGTCCCGAGTTCGAGGTGTTCGACGACATGGAAGCCGCCTGTGCGTATATCGACGAGTACGACGGTGATCTCGCGGTCAAGCCCGTGGGACTCACCGGCGGCAAGGGCGTAAAGGTAATCGGCGATCAGGTCACGAGCGAGGAGGCAAAGGCCTACCTCCGGGACTCGGAGTACGATCGGGTCGTCCTCGAAGAACGGCTAGTCGGCGAGGAGTTCACCATTCAGGCGTTTGTCGCCGACGGCGAGTTTCGCGCTACCCCGGCCGTACAGGACCACAAGCGGGCCTACGAGGGCGACGAGGGACCGAACACCGGCGGCATGGGCTCGTACTCCGACACTGGCTCCTCGCTTCCGTTCATGGAGTCGGGCGACTACGACGCTGCGCTCGAGGTACTCGACGCCGTCGTCGACGCGCTCCCGGAGTACAAAGGTGTGCTCTACGGACAGTTCATGCTGACCGCCGACGGGCCGAAGGTCGTCGAATTCAACGCTCGGTTCGGCGATCCCGAGGCGATGAACACGCTGCCGGTCCTCGAAACGTCGTTCCTCGACGTGTTGGTCGCCGCGCGAGAGGGGGAGTCACTCCCGAAACTCACGTTTTCGGGCGAGGCGACCGTGTGTAAGTACGCGGTTCCCGACGGCTACCCGACCGATCCAGACTCGGGCGCTCGGATCGCCGTCGACGAGGAGAGTGTCGGCGACGCGCTCCTCTATTACGCGAGCGTCGACGAACGCGATGACGGGCTGTACACGACAACATCGCGGTCGTTCGCGGTCGTCGGTCGTGGGAACTCGATCGCGGCGGCGGAGACACAGGCGGACGACGCGCTATCGGCCGCCGGCGACCGCGTTCGGATCCGCCACGACATCGGCACACCGGACCTGCTTGACCGCCGCGTCGAGCATATGAGCCGGATCCGCGACTGAGGCGGCGAGCGACGTGGAACAGTCAATCACCCGTCTCACAGTGGCAAGCGGTCACTGTCTCGCATCCGAACGGTACGCCTTTCTTTCGCGGGGTTCGTTCGGATCGTATGGATGCCAGTAGTCGGGACGACGACTCGGTCGGTGTTGCGCTGTTCGTCGACGGCCCGAACGTGTTACGCGAGGAGTTCGATGTCGACCTCGACGATGTCCGGGAGGCGGCCGAGGCGGAGGGGCAGCTCGTGACGACACGGCTGTATCTCGACGAGCACGCCACCCCCGGTCTGATACAGGCTGCGGAGGCCCGCGGCTTCGAAGTGATCGTGACAAGCGGCGACGTCGACGTGAAACTCGCGGTCGACGCGGCCCGATTCGCCGCTGAAGGGCGGATGTCGACGCTTGCCATCGCCTCGCGCGATACCGACTTCAAGCCCGTTCTGGAGACGGCTAACGGCTACGCGATCCGGACGCTCGCCATCGCACCGGGTGCGTTCGGTCGCTCGGACGCGCTCCGCAACGCCGCCACCGATTCGGTTACCCTCGACGAGATGGACAGCCCGGACAAGGACCTCAACGAGGAAGCACAGGCGGAGGGAAACGGAGCACAAGCGGAGGGAAACGGGACTCCCGGGGGGGCCGGGAGACAGAGCGATACGGA
>CAYRWH010000001.1:11153-29226 GCA_964427935.1 uncultured Halobellus sp.
CACAAGCGGAGGGAAACGGGACTCCCGGGGGGGCCGGGAGACAGAGCGATACGGAAGCCGAGACGGAGACACCGACGACACAGCATGGTGGCGGTAGTACAGACGCCGAGACCAACTGACGACCGGTCCCGAAACCTACCGCCGCGGACCTCGTTCCTCGGCGTTGTCGCTCTCGGTACGCCGACCGTCCCGAACCCGTCCGATGACTACCGATCCGACCCCGCCAACGCCAGCGACGACCGTGACGATCCCGACCGTCGCCGGGAGGAGCCCGAACCGGGCGATCGCCGCGTCGACGCCGATCCGGACGTAGCCGACGAGGGGAATCGACCCGAGCGCTTTCGCGTGAACCCACTCCTCGCGAACCACGGGAGAGATACCCGCGCTCTGGTCGTACGCCCCGTTCGCATCGCCGTACGTCACGTAGCCGTCGTGTGGGGCCGGACACGATCGGAGGTCGGCACAGTCGTCCGCAAGCAGGTCAGGATCGGCACGCTCGGTCCAGTCGTCGCCGGCGCTTACCTCGTATGCCACCCGATGAAGGATCGGTCGTTCGGGAGCGTTCGGTGAGGTGAACACGACCACATCGCCCGGCCCGCCAAGCCGGTTAGGGGGATCGTCCTCGTCGCTTCCGACCACGCCGCCGCCCCAGGGGGGCCTGTCGGTCGCGGTCACCACGACAAGGTCTCCGCGCTCCACGCCCGGCGTCATGCTATCGCTCTGGACGGCGACGAGCGGCGGCCACGCTCCCGCGGTGCCGGCGGCGACCGCCGCGAGCAGGACAACGACGAGGAGGGGGCCGGCGTACCCGATCCGTGACCCGTTCACGACTGATTCGGCGGTGCCGGCGAACTTGAGGCTATCGCCAAGTACCGCTCACGGAGCCGAAGCGCCGTCAGTCACAGTTTTGACTCGTCGCATACGGTTCAAAACGACCCGATAGCAAGACCTTAGGTCTGTCCGAGAGACCTACCGACATGACCGACCGGACTCCGCCACTCCACGGCGTTCACGAGAGCAGCGGCGCGACGTTCACCGACTTTGGTGGCTGGCAGATGCCCGTCGAGTTCGACTCCATCCAGATAGAACACGCCGCTGTCCGCGAGTCAGTCGGCGTGTTCGACGTCTCTCATATGGGTGAGATCGAGGTGTCCGGCCCGGACGCGACGGCCCTCTTGAATCGACTGACGACCAACGACGTAGCCGCACTCGATCCGGGAGAGTCCCAGTACGCGGCGATCACGAACGAGGACGGTGTCATGCTCGACGACACCGTCGTCTATCGGCTCCCCGACGGGACTGACGCCGGAACGGCCGCCGAGAAACTGAGGGACCTCGACGCCGACCTCGACGAGCCGAGCGGCGACCCCGCGTACCTCTTCGTCCCCAACGCGGGCCACGACGTCGACACGCTCGATTGGTTCGTTGAGCATCGCGACGAATTGGGACTTGACGCGGCCGTCGAGAACACGACCGAGGACTGGGCGATGATCGCGGTTCAGGGTCCCGATGCGGCCGAGTCGGCCGTCAACGTGGTCGAAAGCGACGGCGAACGCGTCGCCGATCTCTCCCGGTTCGAGGCGACGGTCGCGGCAGTCGACGGAGTCGCGGGGTGGATCGCTCGCACGGGATACACCGGCGAGGACGGCTTCGAACTCATGTGTCCCGCGGGCGATGTTGAGGCGGTCTGGTCGGCGTTCGTCGACGGATCGGTCGGGGCACAGCCCTGCGGACTCGGTGCGCGCGACACGCTCCGGATGGAGATGGGCTTTCTCCTGTCCGGACAGGATTTCGATCCGGAGACGGAGCCACGCACCCCTTACGAGGCGGGGATCGGCTTCGTCGTGGCACTCGATACCGAGTTCGTCGGGCGGGACGCGCTGACGGCCGAACAGGAGGCTGGCGGGCCGACCGAGACGTTCACCGGGATCAAACTCCTCGAACGCGGCGTCCCGCGGAACGGCTACGCGGTGACCGACGGGGACCTGACGCGAGTCGGTCACCTCACCTCGGGAACCATGAGCCCGACGCTCAACGAGCCCATCGGGCTGGGCTATCTCCACGAGGAGTACGCCGAACCGGGGACCGAGGTGAGCGTGGTTGTGCGTGGCGACGAAAAGCGTGCCGAGGTAGTTGAGCCGCCGTTCCTCGATCGGTGATGGCGCGATGGTCGCGGGTGACCACGCCCGCCCGACACGCTTAACACCGGAACCCGTCGAAAGACGTGTAATGAGTACCGACGCGCCGAGCGACGCGGAGTCCGCCGACGGCGAAGTCGCTGACGCCGACGAGACGGGCGTGAGCGGCGGCGACGAGGAACCCGCCGCGTTCACCCGTACCTGTGAGCATCTCGTCGATCAGATTCTCGCCGGAGAGATCGACCGCGACGACCTAGAGTCCGCCAAACTCGACGCTTGTTCGGAGTTCTCCTCGCCGAAGGTACCCAAGAACACCGATATTCTTGATCACGCACCCAAAGAGTACCGGGACGACGTGATCGAGGTTGTACAGCGAAAGCCCGTCAGAACCGCTTCCGGGGTCTCTCCGGTCGCGATCATGACCTCACCGAAGCTGTGTCCACACGGGAAGTGTCTCTACTGCCCGGGCGGTCCCGCTTCGGAGTTCTCGTCTGCGCAGTCTTACACGGGCCACGAGCCCGCGGCAGCCCGTGGAAAGCAGAACGACTACGACCCGTACGGACAGGTCACACTCCGACTCGAACAGCTCCGCAAGATCGGTCACCCAACCGACAAGGTGGAGTTGATACTGATGGGCGGGACAATGACTGCCCGCTCGCACGATTATCAGGAGTGGTTCGTCAAGCGCGCGCTGCAGGCGATGAACGACTACGACCTCGACAAAGACCCCGAGCCGGCCGAGGAGGAGTCGTTCGCACCCGACCCGGAAGACGTCGAGTTCGAGTATCTGGAGGACGTGATCGCCAAAAACGAGACCAACGAGATCCGGAACATCGGCACGACCTTCGAGACGAAGCCCGACTGGTGTGACCCCGAACAGATCGACCGGATGCTCGATCTAGGCGGTACGAAGGTCGAGGTTGGGGTCCAGACCACCTACGAACGAATCAACCGCGAGATGCACCGCGGACACGGCAACGAGGCGAGCCGGAACGCCAACCGTCGGCTGCGGGACGCCGCGTTCAAAGTTGGGTTCCACATGATGCCCGGACAGCCCGGAATGACGAAAGAGATGTGCATCGAGGACTTCCGGCAGCTGTTCGAGAACCCGGACTGGCGGCCCGACTACCTCAAGATCTATCCGACCCTCGTCGTCGAGGGGACCCGCGTGTACGACCGATGGCGCCGTGACGAGTTCGATCCACTCACGAACGAGGAGGCAGCCGATGTCGTCGCTGAGGTAATGGATCTCATCCCGAAGTACACTCGGCTCCAGCGCGTCCAGCGTGACATTCCCGCGGACTTCATCGAGGGTGGGGTCTGGAAGTCGAACCTCCGACAGTTGGCGAGCCAGCGTGCCGAGGAGAAGGGGATCACACAGCGTGACATCCGGGCCCGTGAGGTCGGCCACAACGATGCTGATCCCGACCCCGATGATGTCGAACTCGATGTCATCACCTATGAGGCGGGCGGCGGAACGGAACAGTTCATCTCCTTCGAGGACCCTGTTCGCGACCTCCTCGTCGGCTTCTGCCGACTGCGCTTCCCGTCGTTCGCGCCGGACCAGCCCGGCGCGCCCGGTACCGAGAGCGACGCGATCCGCCGTGAACTGGCCGACGCCGCGCTGATCCGCGAGCTCCACGTGTACGGGAGCGAGGTCGCTATCGGCGGCGACGGCGACTGGCAGCACCAGGGATACGGAACCCGGCTCCTCGAACACGCCGAGGAGCTCGCACGTGACGCCGGCTACCGCAAGATGGCGATCATCTCCGGTATCGGCGCGCGCGAGTACTACCGGAACAAGCTCGGCTACCAGCAAGACGGTCCGTACGTGTCGAAGCGGCTGTGACTCGGGGCGTATGAGTCGGCTCGTTCGACCGTCCGTCTCCACAACGGCAGCACCGTCCCTGCGACCGCCTGAGGGCGGTTCCTACCGCTTAACCGTGACCGTGCCCGACCGCGAAGTATGAACGATACCGACACTTCCGGCGTTTTCGCACGCGAGTACGACGACCTCGACACCGTCGTCGAGGTGGGATTCGCCGGCGGTCGCGTTATCGCCGTGTCATTTCCCGAGACGATCCCGGCTGACGCAGACATCGATCACGCGCTGCTCGACCGGATCAGCGAGTACCTCCGAGGCGAGCGCGAGACATTCGACGATGTCGACACCGCACTCACGGTCCCAACCGACCAGCGGACGGTCCTCGATGCGCTCGGAGACGTACCGTACGGGGAATCGATCTCTGTCAGCCGGCTCACACGACTGGCCGGACTCGATGACAACGAGCCGGAAGATCTTGAACTCGTGACGAGCGCCCTCCGTGAGAATCCCATTCCGATTCTGATTGCCGACCACCGGGTTGCGGGCGGACCGTACGCAACCCCAGCAGAACTCCGGAACACGCTACGACGCGTCGAGGATTTATAAGGGGTCCAACGAAGCGGTTCGATGGTAAGCTTAAGGGACGCCACCCGCCAACCACCGGTAATGAGTGCCCAGACATCGCGGGGGCGTGCGTGGCTGATCGCTGCCCGGCCGCAGACGCTGCCCGCGGCGGCCGCGCCCGTGATCGTCGGCGTCGGTCTCGCGGTCGAGGCCGGCGTCTTCGCTCCGGTGCCCGCGCTCGCGGCGCTTGTCGGCGCGGCGCTGATACAGGTTGGGACCAACTTCGCGAACGACTACTACGACGCGATCCAAGGGGCGGACACCGACGACCGCGAGGGATTCACCCGTGTCGTCGCCAGCGGCCTCATTGAACCCGCCGAGGTTAAGCGGGCGATGTGGCTGACGTTCGCCGCGGCCATCGCGGTCGGCACGTACCTCGTCGCCGTCGGCGGCCTGCCGATCCTCGTCATCGGGCTTGCCTCGGTCGCGGCCGGTATCGCCTACACTGGTGGACCGTACCCCCTCGGCTACCACGGACTCGGCGACCTGTTCGTGTTCGTGTTCTTCGGCGTGATCGCCGTCACGGGCACCTACTACGTACAGGCGGCCGCGCTCGTTGATGGGGCGTTTCCGCTGTGGATCCCTGACGGAACCCTCACGCTTGCGGCGGTCGTCGCCAGCCTCCCCGTGGCAGCGCTGTCGACGAATATCCTCGTCGTGAATAATGTTCGGGACCGTGAGGAGGACGCGAACACCGGCAAACGAACCCTTGCGGTGCGGTTCGGCTACGGGTTTTCCCGTGTACAGTTCCTCGCGCTCCTCGCACTCGCGTACCTCACTCCGTTCTGGTTCCTCGCAAACGGCTACGGGTTCGCTGCGCTCCTTCCGCTCGTCACCCTCCCGATTGCTGTCGGGGTAAGCCGGACGGTGCTGACGGAGACGGCGGGCGAGGCGCTCAACCCCGCGCTCGAATCGACCGGAAAGCTGCTCGCGGCGTACGCCGTCGCGTTCGCCGTCGGTCTCGCAGTCTGATGCGGATCCGTCCGTTTTCAATCGGCCTGTCGAGCCCGCTCCGGACGGCTCACGGGGAGATCACGGAGCGAGACGGGTTTCTCGTCGAGGTTTCGGCTGGAGACGACCCACGAGCCTCCGCAACCGGTGTCGGCGAGGCGACCCCGCTGCCCGGCTGGACCGAGTCGCTCGCGGCGTGTGAGGGGGTACTCGCCGGTGACGACGGCGGATCGCCGGACCCCGATGAGATCGATCCGCATGAGACGCCTGCCGCCCGACACGGCGTGGCGCTCGCAGTTGGTGACGCCACGGCTCGTGAAGCGGGGCGACCGCTCGCGGCACGACTCGCGGACCACGCCGGATTCTCAGAATCGACCGAATGCTCCGCGTCGGCCGAGTTCTCCGAGTCGGCCAGATCCCACGACGCAGCCGGATCGACGCCGTCAGAGGCGGTCCCGTCCCCGACGGTGCCGGTGAACGCGACTGTCGGCGACGGCTCAAGAGCGGAGACGGTCGCGGCGGCCGAACGCGCCGTCGACGACGGCTACGACTGTATAAAACTCAAGGTCGGCGCACGCTCGGTTGAGGCGGATCTCTCGCGTCTTCGCGGTGTCCGGGAGGCGGTCGGGCCGGCAGTCGAACTCCGTGCCGACGCGAACGGCGCATGGGACCCGAAAACTGCCCGACGGGCACTGGACGGATTTGAGGAGGTCGACCTCGCGTACGTCGAGCAGCCGCTTTCGGCCGAGAGCGTGACCGAGACGGCTCGGCTTCGAGCAGCGACCGCGGTTCCGATCGCGCTCGACGAATCACTTGGGACGCACTCGGTCACGGCGGTTCTTGCCGCCGAGGCCGCGGATGTCGTCGTTCTCAAACCGATGGTTCTCGGCGGGCCGGACCGGACGGTTGCTGCCGCAAAATTGGCTCGTGACGCAGGCGTTGAGCCGGTCGTCACGACGACGATCGACGCTGCTGTCGCGCGGACCGCGGCCGTCCACGTTGCCGGCGCAATCCCCGACGTTGGGGCTTGTGGACTCGCCACGGCGGATCTGCTTGCGGCGGATCTCACGCCGGATCCCTGTCCGGTTTCAGACGGTCGAATTGCGGTTCCCGACGGTCCAGGGCTCGCGGACGACGCTTTCGAGGATTTGTTCCGTTGATCGACGGCGACTACTGAAATCCGCGACTGACATCGTCATCCTCGATCAGGTCGTCGAGTTCCGCGGAGAGCAACTGTTCGGCCTCCTCGAAGGTGTCGGTTAACTCGTCGAGTTCGTCCGGCCGGCCGTCGAACTCGTAGTCCATGGGTCCGAACGCGGGCGAGTCGACCGCCTCCATCACGTCTTCGAACAGGTGGTCCGGATCCGTCGGTGCCTCCGCGTGGACCTTCAGCGTCTCTTCCAGTCTGGTCGCCATCGTCTTCGCTTCATCCTCGGACTCGGGCGGCCGCCGAACCGCGAACCGACCGGGCGAGTCGTCGTCGGGGAGCAGCGGGTCGAGCTCGTCGTCGACCTTCCGAGCGACCCGGGTGCCCACCCCGCGGAGCTCTCGGGGGTTCTTTGCGTACGTTTTCAGTTGGTAGACCCCGACGCTCGGATGGCCGAAGTACAGATCCTCTCCGAGACCGTCGCGTCGGGATCCGGCGACGGCTCGCCAGCCGTCGGGATCGGTCGAGTCGCTCGCGACGTCCTCAAGGATCTCTCGCCAGTCTCGGACGCGCATTGTCATCAATGTCTCAGGAACGAAGCCGGATGAGCGTATCGGTCACACCCGTCGCACCGAGATGGACCGTAATCGCTAGTACGCGTCGTCTGTCTCTCGGTTCTCGGCGACGAACAGTGATACCGCGACCGCGGCAAGAACGAGCCCAAACACGCCGTTGGCGACTCCCAAGAGCAGGAACTCACGCCCAGCAAGCACCCACACAACGCCCAACGCGAGGACGTGTCCGACCCCGACGAGATACAACACAGGGTTCCAAAACCGAGTGAGAAACAGACCGATACCGAGCAGGAAGCTGCCAGCAACCGCGAGAAACTGTGGGAGGCCGGTCTCCGCCCAGACGATGAGGTTCACGGCGACGATGCCAACCGAACAGCCGAGCCCCAGCCAGTAGCGGAGCCCCCACGAACCGACTGTATCGATCCGGAGTAGCCGGTCGGTTTCGGATTCGTCCATGCTTCGACAACTAATCGGGACGAAAAAACCGTTTCCCCGGAGCAGATCGCGCGGAAGCGAACCAAAAACGCTGGTTTACCGGCGGAGCAGGCGGGATACCCTGAGGCGGTTCACCGGCGCTCGTACACCGGCTTCCGTTGTGTCTGGACGTACTGGTACACCGCCCGAGTCAGGAGCACCGACCCGGCGATCAGGACAATGAACGAGACGACGGTGTCGGTGCCAGCGACGAAGTCGGAGACGCCCCACGCCACCATTCCGACGTACAGCGCGACCCTGAACCGGAACGTGTCGAAGCCCTCGTCTAACAGCCCCCAGAGCACGACGCCGGCAATATAAACGCTGACAGCGACCTCGCCCACGGCGGCCAGTCCTTCCTGTCCGATCCGGAAGTAGCCGCTCACGATGGACAGCGTTGCCAGCGCGAGGATGATCCCGCCGATGAGTTGTCGTCCGTACCGCTCGTACAGCGAGTCGCTCATACCCGCACTGCGGGCTCCGTATATAAGGCGGCTACGAGTTCGGTCGGCCGGGAGCGCTCTGGATAGACACGGCCTGCTCCTCTCATCTCTCACCGCACCGACAGCGTTTTTCGCGGCCGGCGAGGACAACGGGCGTGAACGTTCGGGGGCCGATCCTCTCCGTCGGGGAGGCGCGGACGGTGTCGACGTCGTACGGGGACCGTGAGCTCCGCGAGCTTCGAATTCGACCGGAGCGCGGTGCGGCCGATCCGGTCGATGTGACCCTCTGGGGTGACTGGACCGAGACGGCCGAACACGCCGAGCCAGGCATGGAGCTGCTCGTGACCGACGCGGAGACTGACGAGTTCGGCGGCGAGACGGGGTACGCGACCACCGGCGACTCGTGGGTCGTTCTCGAACCCGACTTCCTCGTCGACGTGACGGGGATCCGCTCGTGGGTCCAGTGTCCGCGGATGTACTATTTAAATAAGCTCTCGGGGATCCCGCTGAATTATCCGGTCGTCAAGGGGACCATCGTCCACGAGGTGTTCGGCGATCTGTTGCGCGGGATGGATCTCGAGGCGTCCGTCGCCGACCGCGTCGAGGAAGCCGGGCTCGAACTCGGCCTGCTCGGCTACGAGGCCGACGAGGTCGCCGACGAGGTGAGACGTAACGCGGCCGCCATCGAGGGCTGGCTCGCGCAGGGCACGCTGACCGACGAGGACACGTGGCGGTCGGAGTTTACCCTCATTTCGCCGACGTTCGGCTTAAAAGGGCGCGCGGACGCGCTCCGCCGCGGTACCCCCGTCGAACTCAAAACCGGCAAAAACACGAACCGTGAGCCTCGGTTTCAAGACAAGATACAGGCGGCCTGCTACGCCTTGATGCTGGAAGAGCGCGGTGTCGACCCCGACATCGGGACCCTCTTATATACGAAGAACACGGCGCTTGACCGCAACGAGGAGAGCGGCGACCTCGCGCCCGCTAAGGAGTTCCCGGTCGGAAACGGCCTCCTGAAGTTCGTCGTCCGCACCCGAAACGAACTCGCCGCGATGGAGTGGCGCGGGCTCAACGATCCCGGCGACCGACCGACTGTCCCCACCGGCTACGAGGCGGACGCCAACTGTAGCTACTGTTTCGAGCAGGACACCTGTATGGTCGTCTCCGGCCGGCTGAACCAGGAGTCGAAGGCGGGGCAGGTCGGGACGCCGGTCCCAGACGACGAGCGCGACTACTTCGACCGCTTTTATACCGCGATCGAGGAGGAGCGCCGCGAGACTCACGCAGAGTACCGGAAGCTGTGGGAGCAGACGCCCGCAGAGCGTGCGGCCGACGACCGTGCGCTGATCGATCTGGAGCCGACCGGCCAAACCGAGATCGCGGAGAACCGCTGGCAGCTCACCGCTCGTCGAACCGACGACGCCGTCTCGAAGCTCCGCGAGGGCGACGTTGCGCTCGCGAGCGACGGGGACCCCGTCTCCGGACACGGAGAGCTGGGCCGGATCCGCGAACTCGGCGACGAGGTCGTCGTCGAGACGGACGAGCCGGTGGAGCTTCGCCGACTCGACGTCTACCCGTCAGAGATCTCCGTCGACCGGATGCTCACGGCCCTCCACGACGCGATTTTAAAAGGCGAGGAGCGCCGCAAGGACGTGGTCTTCGGCCGGGCGGACCCGGCGTTCGACGACACCTCCGCCGGGCGTGAGCCGTACATCGACAACAACGCGGCCCAGAACGAGGCTGTCTCCCTCGCCGTCGACGCCGAGGACTGCGCGCTGATCCACGGCCCGCCGGGAACGGGGAAGACGTACACCATCGCACGGACGATCCGCGCGCTCGTCGCCGACGGAAACCGGGTGTTGCTGTCGGCGTTCACCAACCGCGCCGTCGACAACGCGCTCGAAGCGCTCCGCGATCAGGGGTTCACCGACGTGCTCCGCGTCGGCAGCGAGACGGGTGTCCGCGACGACATGCAGGACGTTCGGCTGGTCCAGCGCGGCGATCCGAACGAGAAGGCGGCCGAGTTGCGGGATGCGCCGGTGATCGCCGCCACGACCGCTGCCTGTGGGTCCCGCGTGCTCCGGGAGTGTGAGTTCGACGTCGCCGTCGTCGACGAGGCCTCACAGCTCACGGAGCCGAGCACGCACGCCGCGATCACGCTCGCGGACCGGTTCGTTTTGGTTGGCGACCACGAGCAGTTGCCGCCGGTCGTACGCGCGGAAAACGACCTCCAGACCTCCCTGTTCGAACGGCTCATCGAGACGTATCCGGACGCGAGCGTCATGCTCGACCGACAGTACCGGATGAGCCAGCGGATCCAAGCGTTCGCGTCAACGGAGTTCTACGACGGCGCGCTCCGGCCGGCAACTCCCGATGTCGCGGGCCGTACCCTCAGCGACCTCGGCGTCAACCCGTCCGATCTCCCCGCGACGCTTCGTGGCGGCGTCTCGTTCGTCGACCCCGGCGGCGATCAGGACGGCAACCGGAACGTCCGGGAAGCAGAGCGCGTCGCCGAAATCGTCGAGGCGTACCTCGCGGCGGGCGTCGACCCCGACGATATCGGTGTCATCGCGCCGTTTCGTGCGCAGGTCGCGGAGATAAGCCGCCGGACCGACGTGACCGTCGACACCGTCGACCGGTTTCAGGGCTCCTCGAAGGCGGTGATCGTCGTCTCGTTCGTCGCGACCGGCACGCTCGACGGTCCGATATTCGAGGATCACCGTCGCGTGAACGTCGCGCTCACACGCGCAAAGAACCAGTTGACCCTCGTCGGCGACCCCGACGCGCTCGCCGCTGACCCCTTCTACTCCCGGATGCTTGACTGGGCGCGGCGATAGAACAGGGTCGGTCGCTTATATATCCTCGTCGCCAACGCCCACCGTGTTACGGAAGGATCTCCTCCGCGTCTCCCGGGCTGGCGGCGGCTACCGCCCCCAGTTCGTCGGCCGGGAGCACCGACCCCTCGCCGCCCGCGTCCTCGGGACGTTTCGGTCGACCGTCGGCGATTCACGGGGCGAGTTGACGGACGCGTTGGAGTCGTTGGAGGCCGACGCCGACGATTTCAAGCTCGTGCGCGGACTGGCAGCGCTCGTCGAGCGCGAGTGCGCCTTCGAGACGCGGTCGACGGTGCCGCCGACACGGGTTCGTCGAACCGCGTTCGAGGCGGCCGAGTCGGTGGGGGTGGCGAGCGCGGAGGAGCGTGAACTGGCGGTCGACCGGGCGGCCGACCAGCTCGGCGTCAGCGCAGACGTCGTCGACGCGGATCTGTACGCCGACCGCGACACTCGGCAGGTACTTGCTGACGCCGATGTGCGATGGGACCCCGGTTCACTGCTGGAGCAGTACAACCTCTCGCTGGCACAGACCGCGCTGTTCGATGCCACCGAGGTCCGAATCCGGTCGGTCGACCCAAAGGCGCTCGTGAGCGCGGTGAAGCGGCTCGGACTCATGTACGAACTTCGACGGACCGATACTGGACGAGAGCTCCTCGTCACCGGTCCCAACACCCTCTTTCGTCGAACGAGACGCTACGGAACCGCGTTCGCCCGCCTCCTCAGAACGGTGGCTGGTACCGCAGAGTGGCGACTTGAGGCGACGATTGACGACCGCGGGACGGAACGGACGATGACGCTCTCAGAGGGTGACGTCTCCGTTCCCGGCGTCGAACCGGTGGCGGAGCCCGCCTTCGACAGCGGGGTCGAGGCCGACTTCGCCGGACGATACCGCGCCCTCGACCTCGACTGGTCGTTGATTCGCGAGCCGGAGCCGCTGGAGACGGGTACTCGAGTGATGATCCCGGATTTTGCGTTCGATTACGACCACACGGATTTTCGGCTGTATTTCGAGGTGATGGGCTTTTGGACCCCTGAATACGTCGAAAAGAAGCTCGGCCAGCTCGCCGACGTGGAGGATGTCGAACTGCTCGTCGCGGTCGACGAGAGCCTCGGCGTCGGGGAGGAGATCGCCGCACACGACCATCGGGTCGTCACGTACTCGGGCCGCGTCCGAGTGAAAGCGGTCGTCGACGTGTTGCGGGGCTACGAGTCGAGTCTCGTTGCCGACGCGGCCGCGTCACTCCCCGAGGAGGTGACCCCTGACGAGGATGTCGTCGCGCTGGAGGCGGCCGCGTCGGCGTTTGGCGTCGCCGTTGAGGCGATCGAGGATAAGCGATTCCCCGACCATGAACTCGTGGGGCGAACCCTCGTTCGCCCGGCGGTTCTGGACGCCGTCGGCGACGCCCTCACCCCCGGAATGGCGCTCGAATCGGCCGAGTCGGTTCTCGCTGATTACGGCATAACGGACGCGAGTGCCGCGCTCTCTTGGCTCGGCTACCGTGTCGAGTGGGAGGGGTTGAGCGGCGGAACGCTGCGGGAAACGGACGAGTAGCGATCCCTTTCGCGAGTCAGTGAATCCGCCGGAGCGCGCCAACGGCGAGCAGTCCGAAGGCGACGACGCCGAGACCGACGATGGCGGCCACGGTGGTTGCGCTCGGATCGTCGTCTCCGGCGGTCCCGTCACCCGCGTCGCTCGTGCTGTCACCCGCGTCGCTTGTGCTGCCACCCGCGTCGCTTGTTCCGTCGTTGGTTACCTCAATAACGGCCTCGCGATCCGACAACACCGGGAGCGGATACTGGAGCAGCTGTGCGTCCGCCGACTCGAACTGGAGGGTTGTCTCGGTGGCCGGCGCATCTTCGGCGACCTCGAAGGTGAGTGTCGCCGTTGGCGTCCGATCCTCCGCAGTGTCACCCACGCCGCCCGCAGGCGGGTCTCGCTCAGCCGCGACGGTCACCGCGCCGGCCGCCTCGTCGATCTCCGTCTCGTGGGTCACCGTCGTTTCCTCGCCCCGTTCGAGCCACGGACCGGGCTCGACGTTGACGGCGGTCAGCATCTCCGGATCGTAGTCGACCGTATACTCGTAGGCGGCGACCCCGTCGTCGTCGTAGCCGGCCATCGCGCGAAACCAGACGTTCACCTCGACGGTGTCGCCGCGGTCCGCCCCGGCCTCTGCGGGATCGAAGCCGAGCAGTCCGGGGTTGTCGCCGCCGGCGGCGGGACCGACCGGCGCAATCAGTCCCGCGGTGAGGAGACAACAGACGAGCAGGAGTGCCCCACCCCACCGAACAGCGCTCAGATCACCGAGAGTCATCCGGGAGCGTCCACCTCGTCACGGGCTAAGAACGGATCGGGGTTCCGGAGGGTCACATGTACGGTACCGACCGGATCAAAAAGAGCCTGTCCGTGGATACGACCGCTACCGTGAGTCGTGACGGAACCGAGATCCGGTACAAGACGAACACAGGTGTTTTCGGAGGGCTACCGCCGACATTTGCGTTGTGAGTTCGTCCGCGATAGACGCAAAATACGCGCCTATCTCTGACATCGCAATTCTGCCGATATCTCTGACTAGAAGCCGTCTAACAACTGATATCGATGTATCTATCGACAGTGTTTAGTTTATACACTCGGATGGAAACATACTATGGATCAGACGACTCGGCGGACGTTCCTCGCGGGTGCTGCGGGCGCGAGTATAGCCGGACTCGCGGGCTGTGCTGACGACGACGTTGACAGCTACGAGATCTGGGGTGCGGACCAGGGGACGAACACGATATTCATCCACGAACCGGACGGTGACGGCGGCTTCGAACAGGTCGACGAGATCGATACGGGCGCGGAGAACGGTGAGGTCCCACACATGGTGGATTACTCGTCCGACTACGAGTACGCCGCAATCGCCTGTACGGCCGGGGCGCGGACGCTCGTCTACCGGACCGAGGATCGGGAACTCGTCGCGAACCTCGAAACCGGTGCCGGATCACACTTCGCCGGCTTCTCGCCCGACGACGAGTTCATCCACGTCGATGTCATCGGCGAGGAGAAGATCGTCCGTGTGGATGCGGACCTCGAAAACGAGGAGTTCGAGCAGGTCGCCGAGATAGACGTCCGGACCAACGACGCGATCCTCGACGCAGGCATCGAGGCGGGCGCGCCGATCTGCCACCAGTACGCACAAGACGGTCGCTCGCTCCATACGATGGGACCAAGCTACCACGACGCTGCCCTCGTAATTGTCGACCACGACGACTTCTCGGTCGACCGTGCGTTCTCTGGAGACGAGATTCCGACGAACTGTGGGACTGTCTCGCACCCGACCGAAGACAAATTCTACCTCACCGCCGGACTCCCCTCCGATCCGGACGCGGATCCGGACGAGGACGAACTCGCCGCGAACGGCGTTGGCGACTTCTACGTGTACGACACCGCCGAAGACGAGCTATCGACGGTCGAGTCGACACGCGGCGTCGACGCGCACGGCTTCTGGTTCACGCCGGACGGCGAGGAGCTATGGGTGCTCAATCGTGAGACGAACGACGGATTGGTCATCGACCCCGAGACGGACGAGGTGATCGACGAGATAGACGCCTTTGGCCCCGAACAGTCTGACGACCCCACTGAGTCGGACGCTCCTGACATCATGTGGGCGTCGCCGGACGGCGAGTACATGTTCGTGACGACCCGTGGGCCGAATCCGCTTTCGGGCGATCCACACGCGGCAACCGGTATCAATCCTGGGTACGCCGTGTTCGACATCGGATCACGCGAGCGCGTGGACATGGTCCAGCCTGACGGCGACAACCCGGACAGCGACTTCCACGGAATCGGCGTCCGACCGCTCGGCGAATTCGACGGCTTCACCTCACCGTCGTACTAATCGACGACGCGAACCGTCGGCTCCGTTTATACCCGCTCACCGGCTCGACGTAGCCGCTTCCGTATCGCTCACGGTGGCATCCGAGCCGTGAACGTAGGACTTATCGTTACGTCGCGTTCGACGACGCGGAGTCGCCGTCATCTCCCGACTCGCCGCCGGCGTTCCCCGATTCCTCGCCGGCGTCGACGACGGTCTTCCCCGTCGCTTCCGGCACCACCCGACAATCGGCATCCGTCCACTCTCGGTCGAGCTCCGCGCCAGCGAAGAGTCGGTCGAGGAAGACCGCGAGCCCGGCGACCTCCGAGTGCGGCTGGTTGGTCACGCCCACGTTGAAATCGGCGCGCTCGTACAGCTCCCACGGCACCTTCTCGCCGCCGACGACGACCAGGAGGTCACGGGGTGCGGTGTCGTCGCCAAGCCCGACCGCCTCGCGGACCGCGCCCTCGACATCTTGAATCCGCTCGCCGTACATCGTGAGGTGGACGACGACCCCGTCGAAGGTGCGGACGATGGCGTTCTGGTCCTCACGGCATTCGACCGCGAAGGGGCCACCGAACCGGTCCGTGATGTCACGCACTGTCTCCGCGGATTGGCCGGCGTTATCGGGGACGACCACCCGGTCCGCGCCGAGCGCCCGCGCCGTGAGCCCCACGTGTGTCGTCATGCGGTCGTCGCGTCCCGGGCGATGACCGTACCGGAGGACGACGACCTCGCGTTCGTCGTTCATACCCCGGTTCCGTGCGGCGACCGGGTGGACCTTTCGATACGTGGTGATAAAGGACACCCACGTTCGTGGATCAATATCTAATTCGGATAGACAAGGTGACCACGTAAGTGAAAGGTTCATGGGGAAGGCGGTCACCGGATACGATATGACGAGCGTCAAGGAGTTCCGTGTCGTCGAGCCCGCGACCCCCGATCGCCTCGGTCGTGGCCGGTTTGCGTTCACGGACGCCTACTCCGTGTTCGACTGGGGGCAAATGCCCGATACGATCCCAGCTAAGGGAGCGAGCCTCTGTACGATGGGTGCGTTCAATTTCGAGCAACTGGAGTCGGCCGGAGTCCCGACGCATTACCGCGGCGTCGTCGATCCCCGAGCGGTCGAGACGGGTACCGACCCCGAGGACGCGGTTGTCCCCCTCGCAGACGCGACAGCTCCTCCGACAGAGATGGCGATCGAGTTGACACAGGTTCCTGACCTGCCGTACGAGGGGTCGGAGGCTGGCTACGACTACGACGCGTTCCATGCTGCCGGCGAAGAGAACTACCTCGTTCCGTTGGAAGTCGTGTTCCGGAACACGGTCCCGGTTGGGTCGAGTCTCCGACGCCGAGTCGACCCGGAAGAGGTCGGTCTGGAGGTCGCGGAGTGGCCCGAGGAGGCCGTCGAACTCCCCGAGCCAGTCATCGAATTCTCGACGAAGTACGAGCGACAGGACCGGTATCTATCGCGGGGCGAGGCCGACCGAATCGCCGGCGTCGCGGACATCGACGCGCTCGCTGAACTCGCCCACGAGGTCAACCGCATTGTTACCGGGCAGGCGGCCGACGCAGGGTTCGTTCACGAGGATGGAAAGATCGAGTGTCTCTACGTTGACGGCGAGCTTCGCGTTGCCGACGTGGTTGGCACCTTCGACGAGAACCGCTTCTCCTACGCCAGCACACAGGTGTCAAAGGAGGTGATCCGGCAGTGGTACAAACGCGCGCAGCCGGAGTGGGTCGAGGCGGTCTCGAACGCGAAAACCGCGATTGACAGCCACGAAACGGACGACTGGCGAGCGATCTGCGATGTCGACCCAACGACGCTTCCCGAAGACGTTGTTGAAACCGTCGCCGACCTATACACCGCGGGAGCAAACGCCTACACCGGTGAGACGTGGTTCGATGCGCCCCCGATAAACGAGGCGGTTGCCGCCGTCGACAACCTATAATTCGGTCGACGGAGCGAGGCGTCCGTGACTACCGGTTCGTCGACTCACCGGAGTCGTCGTCGAGCCGTTGAAAAGACCGGTCGGCGAGCCACACCGAGAACACCGCAATGGCGAGCGTCGCAATCGCGAGAGTGACACCCGGCTCGTACAACAGCGGCGGGTGGTAGCCGAGCCCGTAATCAACGACGACGTTGCCGACACCGAGCGCGAGCGCCGCCGCTAGCGCCCCGCGAGTTGTCCGGCCGAAGGCAGGAAACAGGAGCGCGAGACCCACGAAACACAGGTGCGTTCCGAGCACGCCCCAGTAGTAGATCCACGCGTTGGGGGCGGTGACGTACGCCTCAAACGCGAGGTTCAGCGAAACGAGCGGCCACAGGCCGAATTGGACCAGCCAGACGAACGCGAGAGTGTGGAGGTACGCAAGCGCCCGGTTCGTCGGCACATCGGAGACGTCGTCCCCAGAGCCGACCGTCGGAAGCAGCGTCGCCAGCGCGAGCGCGCCGAGCGCGACGGCAACGGCGGAGTCCGCGTACAGTGGCCACAGGACCGTGGGAACGTCGGGCAGCGTCGCCGCGTAGTAATCGACGCCGATCAGAAACATAAACGACGTCAACCCGAGGACGGCCGAGAGGCTTCGGGGCGTCCCCAGTAGCTCTTCGGCGACCGCGGCTCTGACCCGATCACGGGTCGTCGGGTTCTTCAGGGTTCGCAGCCGCCGGAGTCGCTGTGGACGCATCGTATCGGAACTGTATCCGGCGGATCTAAAACACCACCGCTCCGACACACAATTATCAATCGCGGGTTTTTGCCAGTCACTTTTTTACCAAGAGCTGACTGTTGTCAGTTATGGACAACGAGGACGCCGAGCGCCAGCCCGTCGCGGACGGGAGTGAGCAGCTGGTGTCCGACACCGTGGCGTCCGAGGCTTCGGACGCTGACTCTGTCTCGACCGACTCCGTCGCTACCGACTCCGCCGCGGCTGGAACCGCCGCTACCGACTCCGGGTCACCGGTGACGGTCGGACGGTACACGTGGCGGAGGTTCCTTCGGGAGCACGGACACTCCGACGCTGCTGAGGACCTGTATGCCGACGTGCCCGAGGCCCCGGCGGTCCCGGCGAGCGTGGTGAAGACACGGCTCGACACAGCCGATACCCCAATTATCCGCGTCGACGGCGTGGAGGAACCGTACCGCGTCGATGGGGAAACGCACGTTGATGGGCACGGAACGCCCGAGGCAGGAACCCTCGTTATTGA
>CAYRWH010000001.1:29326-46019 GCA_964427935.1 uncultured Halobellus sp.
GGGAAACGCACGTTGATGGGCACGGAACGCCCGAGGCAGGAACCCTCGTTATTGACACACACGATGTCGTCGTCGACGGCGGGGCCGTCTTCGACGACAGTCCGCCGGAGAGCATTCGAGAGCGACTCCGAGCGGAACGATCGGAAGACGACGAGACGGATGACGACGGGATGGACGACGACGAGACGGATGACGACGGGATGGACGACGATGGGATGGACGACGATGGGATGGACAGCGATGGGATGGACAGCGATGCCACTCACGAGGATGGTACCGAGACGAAAGACAACGACGGAGAGACTCCCGGTGACGACGACGCGAATGACTCGGAGGGGTCGGAGTCGACGACTGAGTCTGATACAGGGGGAACACCCGACGAGGCAGAGATAAGCGACGATGAAGGTGACGATTCGGACGAGTCGAGGGGATCCGGTGACGACCGCGGTATCACTGATGGGGGTGTTGACACACCGTCAGACCGGACGACAGCCGCCGAGGACGACTCCGGTACGTCTCCCGCCGCTGAGAGTGGGGACGAGGCGGAGCCGGAAGACGACAGAGTAAGCGAGGACGACGAACCAGACGCCGATCCGAACGACTCGGACGACTCGGACGATACAATCGTGGCGACGGAGTCGGACGACGCAGTGGAGCCCCATGCGTCGGACGACACGGATGGTTCAGTCGATCAGCACTATAGGGATGATCCGGACGATTGGCGAGGGATCGACCTCGATGCGGCCGGTAACGGCGTCTCGGGGGTAGTCGTCGTCGCCGGGGCAGACGTCGAAACGGCTCCCACCAGACCGCCAACGGACGATGAATGGGACCGCGTGTCTGTCGGCCGCAACGAGTTCCTCGGCTTCGATCCGGCGGAACTTGGCGCACGATTTGCCGCAATCGATGCGGTCGGCGACGAACTCTGGGACCGGTGTCACGCCCGATACAACCTCTACGAGGTGCCAGTTCTCAAGGGGTACTACACGTGGAGCGACTTCGAGGATCAGTGTTACCGCGACGAAGACGGTAACCTCCCGACTGACGAGGAGGACGAGCCGATACCGTTCACTCACGAGCACAAAGTCGACGCACTGGGGTTCGACCCTGACGGTATTGAGAGCGTGCTGGACGCGGGCAGAGAGACTGCTGGCCGGTTGGCGGACCTCATCGACGAGCGAACGGTCGACGTGAACCCTGACCTCGACGAGGAGGCGTTCTTTTCGATGGCTGACGGTGAGACGACTCTCGCCAACCGGTACGACCTAGAGAAGGCGGTTCCGATACCGAAGAAGACGCACTTCCGTGAGGTCGAGCGCTACTGGGTGAACGAGCCGTACGCCTTCATTATCGTGTTCCGGTCGACGAAGGAGAACGAGGTGAAATACTACGTGGTACAGCCGTACCTGACAAGCATCGAGTCGGATCTCATCGAGTTCCTCACGGGGAAGCTCCGGACCTCGATCAAGTACGCCGACGAGTCGATAACCGGAGAGGAAGACGGGTTTCGCGAGGACGTTATCGCCGACGAGACGCGAGCCCTTCTCGAACGATACGACCTCTACGAGACGAACGACGGGGGACTCCTCACCGACCTGCTGGATCGGATCGACCCAGAGCGGTTCGGGATCGACCTTCGCGAGGGGCTTCCAAGGCGTATCACCGAAGCCGTTGGCTACCGCCCACCGGACGAGCGATCAGAGGCACCCTCCGGAATCAGCGCCCGTCCTGAGCCAGCTGTGCTCGCGGACGACGCGGAGACACTCTCTCGCTACCAGGTCGAAAAGCTGCTGTACTACCTGAAACGCGACTTCGTCGGGTACGAGCGGATCGACCCGATCAAACACGACATCAACGTTGAGGACATCTCCTGTGACGGCTACGAATCACCGGTGTTCGTCTACCACTCTGAGTACGAGCAGGTTATCACGAACGTGTATCACGGGACGGACGAGTTGGACGACTTCGTCGTCAAACTCGCCCAGCGGTCCGGAAAGGGTATCTCAAAGCGTCGCCCACAGGTCGACGCGACCCTCCCGGACGGGTCGCGCGCTCAGCTAACGCTTGGTAAGGAGGTGTCTGACCACGGGACGAACTACACAATCCGCCAATTCAAGGACGTGCCGTTCACGCCGGTCGATCTCATCAACTGGAAAACGTTCTCGCTCGATCAAATGGCCTTCCTGTGGCTCTGTATCGAGAACAACAAGAACCTGATATTTGCCGGGGGGACCGCCTCCGGAAAGACGACGAGCCTGAACGCGGTCTCGCTTTTCATCCCTTCGAACGCAAAAATCGTCTCGATCGAGGACACCCGCGAGGTCGAACTTCCACAGCGCAATTGGATCGCCTCGGTCACTCGTCCCTCCTTCTCCGACGACGACAAGGGCGACATCGACGAGTTCGACTTACTCGAAGCCGCGCTCCGCCAGCGCCCGGACTACATCGTGATGGGCGAGATCCGTGGCGAGGAGGGGCGAACCGCGTTTCAGGTCATGTCGACGGGACACACCACGTACACGACGTTCCACGCCGACTCCGTCGGTGAGGTGCTCAAACGCTTCACCACGGACCCGATCAACGTTTCGAAAACGATGTTCTCCGCGCTCGATCTCGTCTCGATCCAGACATCGACACGGGTACAGGGCAGAAAGGTGCGCCGGAACAAGTCTCTCACCGAGATCAACCACTACGACGCGGAGAACGACGAAATAAACGTACAGGACGTGTTTCAGTGGCAAGCAGAGACCGACGAGTTTCTCCAGATGGGCGATTCGAGCACCCTCGAAGAGATCATGTTCGACCGCGGGTGGAGCCGTGCGACGCTCGACGAGGAGCTCCGAAAACGGCGAGTCGTGTTAGCGTATCTGATAGACCGCGGGCTCAACAGCTACGCACAGGTGGCGGCGACGTTCCAGGCGTTCATCAACGACCCGGAGACGGTGCTAGCGTTGATGGCAAACGACGGGTTGGAGCGTTCACTTGAGGACCTCCGCGAGATGGAGTCCGTCCTCATCAACGTAGATCGCGAGAAGGAAGCGATGGTGCCCCGACCCGACCCGGACGAGGCCGGACGCGCGGAAGCGAAGAGCATCCTTGCGGACGCCGAAGACCTGCTTGCTGAATATCGCGGCTCGGTTCCGGACTCGGTTGCCGACGCGCTCCTTGAGATCGATCCGGCCCGAGATGTCGAAGCCCAGTCGAACGCAACTCACGACTCGCTCGCCGAGGCTGCCCGAGCGGCGGACCAACTGGCAGAGCGAGTCGTCGAAATCGACGCGAGTTCCGACTCGGATGCCACCGTCGAGGAACCGGATAGCGGGGATGTCGATACAGACGATGGTGATAACACTGATGACGGCGGCGGCACTGGCGACGGCGACGACACTGGCGACGGCAGCGGCACTGGCGACGACGACAGCACTAGTGAGGGCGACGGCAACGAAAGCGATGCGAGCGATACACCGATCGCCACGAACGGACTCGATTCGACCGAAGTAGCCACGGGCGACGGAAACGGGACGTTCGCCGTCGACGAGTCGTTTGACGAGCCGTTCCCAGAAGGGACGGACGTGATGAGTCCGCCACCGACTGAAGAAGGCACCAACGAGACGGGGGACGCTGAGGAGTCGGGAGATTCCGGTGAATTTGGGGACGCAGAGCAGTCGGAGGACAACGCCGACTTTGCCGACGATATGCCCGATATCGAGAACACAGAGGACAGTGTGACCGACTCGGAGAACACGGCCGACGACGACACAGCGGATGACGAATCAGGTGACGACGACACAGCCGGCGGTGACATCGACGAGTGGGGATTCGAAACGGTCGAACCGACCGACGAGGAGGGCTAATCTGATGACCAGACGAGGGGTGGGTCGATGAGCCTCGACACCGGATTCGGGGGTGGACGGTTGGACGACGACCCTCTCGGTCGGCTGTTCTATCCCGTTTTTGGACTCCTCTTCGATCCGAAGGGCGACTTCGTCGGGGACGTGGAACGAAAGCTGGTCGAGGCGCGAATGACCGACCCGGTCGAGATGTACGTGTCTCGGTCGCTCGGCGTCGGCGTCCTCGTCGGCCTCGCACTCTGGGTGGTCGGGACGCTCCTCGGATACGGCGTGTTCGCCTTCGGACTGATCGCTCCCGAGACACTGTCGCTGGGAGTCCCGTCACCGAGCCCCGCAGCAACGGAGCTGTTACGGTCACTCGTGGTCCCGGCAGCGGTGTTCATCAGCGGCCTCCTCTTCGGCTCGATTGGGTTCGCGTTGGGGTTCGGAACGCTCATCGCGCTTCCGTACTCCCGCTCGTCCGCCCGAGAGCGGGAAATCAACCTGTTGCTCGCGGATTCCGTCTCGTTCATGTACGCGCTCTCGGTTGGCGGCCTCAACCAACTCGAGATTCTTCGCGCGATGGCGACTGCCGAGGATACCTACGGGGAAGTGTCGAAAGAGTTCCAGAGCGTAATTAACGAGACGGAGTACTTCGGAACCGACTACCGGAACGCGCTCCGCCAACAGTCGATGGAGACCCCGTCCGACGAGTTCTCTCAGTTCCTCGCCGATATGCTCTCTATCGTCAACTCTGGGGGTGACATGGAGGCGTTCCTGAAGGATAAAAAGGAGAAACACCTCCGCACCTCAAAACAGGAGCGGGAGATGACGCTGGAGACGCTGGAGCTGTTCGGCGAGATGTACATGACGCTTTCGCTTTTTCCACTGCTTCTCATCGTCATTCTCGTGATCATGGGGATGATGGGCGAGGCCGATGACTTCCTGCTGTACGCCACGGTATACATCCTCATACCCCTAACCGGGCTCGGCTTCCTGGTACTCGTCTCGACGGTCAAACAGGACGAGCCGGGAGACGGCTACCTCCGCCCAGACGGCGGCAGCGATCGGCTTCAACAGACCAGTCAGGAGGGGTTACTCCATTTCGGCCTGATCGAGGGATTCACTGGTCGTGGTGGGGTCTTTGACCGAATACGAGACCGTGAGGGTACGTATAAAACGAAGCGGATCCTCACCGCTCCGCATCACTTCCTGCGGGACAACCCGCTTTTTACCCTCGTGATGACGGTGCCGGCGGCGCTTGCGGTCGTCGGCGTCGCGGTTGCGTCCGGCTCCGCGCCGACGACGTTCGACGGGTGGGTCGACCGTCCGGTGTGGTCCGCGTTCATCTGGGTGTACGTACCGGCGTACATGACGTTGATCCCGCTCGCCGTGTTCTACGAGTGGGGACAACGCTCCAAACAGGCGGTGACGGGGAAGCTCTCGGAAAACCTCCGGAAGCTCTCCTCCGCGAACGACACCGGTCAGACGCTACTGGAATCGATCCGGACCGTTTCGGAGACCTCCTCGGGAAGGCTCGCGGAGGAGTTCGAGGTCATCAACGCGAAGGTGAATTACGGTATGAGCCTCCGGGACGCACTCGTCGAGTTCAACAACACGTATGCCGTCCCTCGTCTTGCCCGGACTGTCAAACTCATTTCGGAGGCACAGGAGGCATCCTCACAGATCACGGACGTGTTGACGACGGCGGCACAGGCCTCCGAGAATCAGGACGACATCGAGCGGGAGCGTCGTTCCCGAACACGGATGCAGGTGGCGATCATTCTCATGACGTACGTCACCCTCCTCGGTGTGATGGCCATCCTTCAGACCCAGTTCATCGACGTGATGGGCGGGCTCTCCTCGCAGGCCGAGGGGGGTTCGGCGGACGCCGTCGGGGGCGGGGGCCCCGACTTCGGCGGTGGCGGGGTCGAACCCGACGTGCTCTCGTTGCTGTTTTTCCACGCGGTAACGATACAGGCCGTCCTCTCCGGGTTCATCAGCGGGTACATTCGGAACGCGACGGTCCTCTCCGGCGTAAAATTCGCCGTTGCCCTGATGACACTGGCACTGGGGGTGTGGATCGTCGTCGGATGACTCCTAATAGCCCTCTCTCCCGATTCGGACGACAGTCCGTCGGAACCGACCGTGGACAGACACAGATCGACTTCGCGGTCGGAGCCGGCGTGTTCCTGATTGCGCTCGCGTTCGTGGTCGGGTTCGTCCCGAGCTTGTTCGAGCCGTTCTCGACCACAGACAGTGCCTCTCCGATCGTGACTGACAGGGCGGCCGCGAACGTTGTCGACCTCCTCGGTACCTCCGCGGCGGGCTCCGCGGAGCTACACGCGCCGACGAACTCGGGGGTCCTCACTCCGGCGTGTACGGTCGCGTTTTTCACCGCGAACGCGACGCTCGGAGACGAAGCAGACTGCCCGTTCCACGCCGACGAGCCCCTCGAAGAGATCCTCGAAGTGGACGGCGACGTACAGGTGGTCGTCCACGAACTCGACGCAGATGTCACCACCGAGGGAACCGAGATCGATGTCGTAACCCGTCACGGAACGTACGAGGCGATCGAAACGAGCCGGGCGAGCGCCGACCCGTCGACGGCGACCGACGACGTCACCGTCTCGCGTCGCGTCGTCTCGCTGAACGACACACAGTACCGATTGACGGTGAGGGTGTGGTGACGATGCCCCGGACCAAAGCGACCCACCTCGGCGACAATGATCGCGGACAGGCGCACACGTTGGAGGCGTTCGTCGCTGCCATCCTACTCGTTGCGGGGCTCACGTTCGCGTTACAGGCAACCGCGGTGACACCGCTGTCCGCGAGTACATCGAATCAGCACATCGAGAACCAACACCGTGCGGTAGCGACCGATCTCCTTGAGACGAGTGCGGCAAACGGCGACCTCCGTGATGCGGTGCTTCACTGGGATCCGGACAACGAGACGTTCATCGGCACGCCGGAGGGAACGGCGTACTACACACAGGGAGGGCCACCGACCGCGTTCGGCGACGCACTCGATCGGACGTTCCTCGAGTCACGAATCGCGTTCAACGTCCACGTACGCTACCACACGAACGGGTCGCAGGTTCGACAACGGATGGTGTTCATGGGGACGCCAAGCGACAACGCGGTGACCGCGAGCCGGACGGTACCGGTGTCGAATGAGACAGTTACCACTGAGGTTCTGGCCCATGCCGACCAACCTGATCCGGCGTTTTATGCCCCCGACGACGTGGACGGGCCGATGTACAACTACCTGGAGGTGCGAATCGTCCTATGGCGTATGTGAGCATTGGTCCGCCCGACCAACAGCGACTACGCGAGTCCGATCGGGGCCAACTACTGATCGTCGCCGGACTCGTGATGGCGGTATCGCTCGTTGCGCTGGTTGTGCTCCTCAACGCCACCATCTACAGCGAAAACGTCGCGACACGGGGTATCGAACCGGCCGATGGTGAGGCAACGGAGATGCGATCGAGCGCGGTCGAGGGAGTCGGCGAAACGATCGACGCGGTGAACCGGGTCCACGACGGGAGTGACGCGCCGACCAGCGACGTTCTCGCCGGCGTCGACGAGCTCGAGGAACGACTCTCGTTGCGCTCCGCAAGACGTGGTGGCCTGGTCGGGGTCGAAACGGGTCCCGACCGGGTGACGAACGGAACGCGTCTCGACACCACGGGTAACGATAGCTCGCTGGCGAACGCCACGAACGCCACGTCCTACGAGTTCGCAGGAGAGATTGATCGCACGCGAGCGTTTTCCATCGATGTTGACATCGACGGACTCGCGGAGGCGACGCCCTCGTCGGCCAGCGAGGACGCGTTTCACTTCGTTATCGACCCCGACGGCAACGAGAGTCGTGAAGTGTATCTGTATGCCGACTCCGACGATGTCGTTGTCGCTATCGGCGACGACGGCGTCGATCCGACCGTTGCTTGTAGGCTCGATCCTGACGGAGCAGAGCGCGTGACCGTGGATATTACCGGAGAGGAGCTGAATGGGTCCCCGTGTCCAGGAATCTGGCCGTCGGACCGGGTCGATCTGAACGACGAGCGCTCGATCCGTGTCGAGAATGGGGACGCAGCAGCTGGGGAGATCCGATCTACCGTCCGCCCGGTCGATACGGAAGCGGGAGTGGCGACTGACGTGGCCGCCGAGGACGTCGCCGGCGCGGTGTACGATCTAACGATCGACCTTCGCTACGACACGGCGGAGCTGTGGTTCGAAACGACGGTCCGGGTCGCTCCGGGTGAGCCCGATGTGTGAACTGCCCCGCTGTGAGAATGACACTCGCGCCGTGAGCACAGCGGTTAGCTACGTGTTAACACTCGCCATTGGAGCAGTGTTGCTCTCGGGGGTCGCCATCGGGGTCGGCGGCGTCCTCGACTCACAGACGGATCGTGCGGTCCAGGGAGACCTCTCGGTGGTGGGCCAAAACGTCGTCGCGAATCTCGAGAGCGCGGACCGCCTCGCGAGAGCCGCGGAGGCGGGACGAACCGACCCCGGACTCGACACGGCGGACGCGAATGCGTCAGTCGGGGTCGACATCGACCTGCCGAGACGGGTCGCCGGGATACCCTACACCGTCGAAGTGGGGCCGGACGCGGTGGTCGTCCGAACGGAGCGACCAGACGCAAGCGTCAGTATCCCACACACCGCCCGCGTCGAGGTTGCGGAGACCAGCGTGCGCGGCGGACCGCTTCAGGTCACGTACGACGCGAATGCGACCGAGCCGGAAGACGGGACACTGGAGGTGACCGAGCGATGACCTCCCGGCGCCTCGACGACGGAGCAAGGACGGCGGAGCCAGACGGCGCTCTCGGCGAACGTGGCGGTGTCCGCTGTGAACGTGGCGTACTCGACGAGCGGGCCGTCAGCGACGTCGTCGGGTACGTCCTCGTGTTCGCACTGGTCACCGCCACTATCGGGACCGTCTTCGCTGTCGGATTCGTTGGCGTGGAAGAGAGACAGAACGCGGAACGCGTCGCGAACGTCGAGCGAGCCTTCGACGTGCTCGACGACAACGTCCGTGACCTCCAGCGATACGAGGACCCGAGTCGCGCGACGGAGATACGACTCAGCGGCGGGACGCTGTCGCTGGAGGCGGAGACGACGATGACTTTGGAGTACGAGAATTCGAGCGGGGTCTTCGAGTACGGGAACTCACCGATACCTGGGTCGATGTCGACGTTAACGTACACGAACGGAGACACGACGCTCGCCTACGAGGGCGGCGCGTGGTTCCGCGTCGACGGTGACCGAGCGACAATGCGATCACCGCCACGCTTCGTTTCCAACGACAATCAGACGGTTCTTCCCGTGGTTCGGCTGCTCCGAGAGAGCGGCGCGGAGCCGATCAGAGCAGACGGAACTGTTCAGGTCTCAACCGCGACGAGGGGATCACGGACACTCCAGTATCCGGAGCCGGAACCAGGTGATGTGGATGCGATCCGGCTCCGCATTGAATCGCCGTACGCCGACGCTTGGGCGGACCACTTCGATGACACAGACGAGTTCGCTGTCTCACGGCCGAGCGACGGAGAAGTCGTGTTAACACTCGAGGAAGACGACGACGTGTTCCTCCGCGTAATCGGAGTCGAGGTCTCGCTCCGGCGGTGACCGGATCGGCAGGAGACCGCTTGGCGGAGGGGTTAGGAACCGCCATGCGCCGTCCGCTTTTGCCGTTGCTACCGGTCGAACCGAAGTTCGACGACGTTTTGGCTCACGTGGAGGTAGGTGATCGGGTCTTGACCTGCTCCACCGGCGATGCTCACCTCGAAGTCCACGAGGGTCTCGTCGAAATCAACCGTAAACGCGTTCCCCTGTGTATGGAGCGCATCAAACACGAACGCGCCACGGAGGGTCGGATTCCCAGAGAGTTCGGTGTCGGAGTTGGGCGCATAAACGATAGCCTCGACGGTAAGATTCCCGTCACCGCTGTCCTCCAGGAAGCCGTCGGCAATATAAAAGACGGTTCGCATGGACTCCGGCTCGGAAGCCGTTGTTCCGACGAAGGCATCTCCACTCATGCTGACCGATCCGTTGACAAAGTACCTGACCGTCCCGTCAGTGTCGTCTGTGATAATCAGATCGTTCGAGTCTATGTTGAGGTCGCCGTCGATCACGACATCGATGTCGCCGTCGCTCGTGTCGAACTCGACGTCCTCGTCAACGGAGTAGTCTCCGTCGGCGTAGTAGGTCCCCACCTCACACGCGTTCGATCCGTTAAGACAGTCGTCGATGTTACTCCCGTTCTCGGCTGCCGACTCGACCTGATTCGATATGAGTGCTTCCGGCGACTGGTGGGTTTCATCCTCTCTGTACTCCGTTTCATCCAGTCCGCCGTTCCCACTACCGTGGCTGTATCCTCCGTGACCGATCGACATCGCCTGCTCGAAGGTCCGGCTCTCCGGCACGACTAGCCGGGCGGTAACCGTCCGGTTTTCGTCGTCTTTGCGTACGTCGCCGTCGGCACGCTGCGAGAGGAAGTCGTACCACCCCTCGTAGTAGTCGCTTTTGACCTCGACGACGACCGTTCCGTTCCGGAGCGGGTTCGACACGTTCGAGAGAACCTCTTCACTGGCACCGGTACGACGGACGACACCGGTTCCGGCGTTCGGCGACGTCTCGTCGCCGGTCAGTTGGACGATCGGAAACGTCAGCGTCTCGCCGCGGTAGTGATACTCCGGCGGCGATATCATCCGTCCGCGATCACCTTCGAGACTCCAGACGCCACCCCCTTGTATGGCGACTTCGCGACGGTCACCGGTGTACACGAGCGTTCCAAGCGAGAACGACTCGTTTGTGACCGTCCCGTTCGATCCCTCGACCCGGATGTCGACGCGTCCGGCGTCCTCGTCGAGGCGGAGGTCACCCTCGTCGATCGAGCCGAGGTCGAACCGCTTTGCGTCCGTCTCCCCGAGCGCGACGAGACTCGCTTGGGACGTAAGCTGGGACATTCCGTTTTCGACGCCGGATGAACGTGCGTCGTCGGTGACGGCCGCGAGCGCAACGCTCCCCGTCGCGACCGTGACAGTCACGGCGGCAACCGTGATCCCCAGAAGAAACACGGTCCCGAGGACCTCGCTTTGTGCACGCTCACGGCGGAACATACAGTCACTTGGTGTTCCTTACTTATAAACGTCGACCGCCGGATATCGCCCGTGATAGATTCGGACGGGTCCCGTCGAGCAGCGTCGGTCGGCGTTTTCGAATCCCTTCTCAACGTTGATCCGTGTTGAAACGTGTCTGTCCGCTTTGGGGACCACCGCCCGGACGCACCACTTAAGAACACTGGTAGTCGAGTGAGCGCATGAGCGGTCCCTCGCTTGACGGCGCAAAGCGACGGTTCCGACGAGCGGCAGGCGTGAACGTTGCCGGTAACGCCGCGAAAATCGCCGTCGAGGGTGCCGCGGGAATCGCCTTCGGAAGCGTGGCGCTGCTCGCCGACGCAGCCCACTCCGTCGCCGATCTCGTCGCCAGCGCAGTCGTGTTCGTCTGGGGTGGTTCACGGTACGATGACGCCGATTCTGAACATCCACACGGCCACCAACGGATCGAACCACTGACCGCGCTGTTCGTCGGCGCGATCATCTTCCTGCTCGGGGTGGTGCTCCTCCGTGAGTCCGCACTCGGCCTGGTGGGCGTCCCCGAAGTCTCGGCGAGCCCCGTCCTCGTCGGGGCGCTGCTGTTCGCGATGGCCGATATGTACGTCCTGTACTGGTACACGACGCGGGTGAACGCCGATCTCGATTCGACCGCCCTCGCCGCCCTCGCGACCGACTGTCTGAACGACATTTACACGTCGCTTGCCGCCATGGTCGGGGTGATCGGCGCGTTTCTGGACCTCCCGATCCTCGACCCCGTTGCCGGCGCGGTCGTGAGCCTCCTCGTCATGTATCAGGGCGTTCAGATCGCCCGCGAGAACGTAACGTACCTCGTCGGCGCGGCCCCACCTGATGGCGACCGCGACCGGGTTACGGAGGCGCTGCGGAGCCACCACGCGGTGGTCGGTGTCCACGATCTACGGGTGTTCTACGACGGAACGGACCTAGAGGTCGAGGTCCACGTCGAGGTCGACGGCGAGATGACGCTCCGCCGAGCACACGACATCGAGACGGAACTCGTTACTCGGCTCCGAGATCTGGAGGGCGTCGGCGACGTTCACGTTCACCTCGACCCCTCGGGCGTCGGCGAGTGGAAAGACGCTCCCGAGGGCCACAACCGATACTGATACGAGATCAGTTCCAGTCTTCGGTATTGCCGTGCGGGTTATGTCGCTGACGACCCAACGAGCCATATGTTCGGTCGCCGCTGGCTGGAGATGACGTGGCAAGACGGGTGCTTCCTACATTGGGCGGTCGATCCCGATCTCGTCGCCGGGACACTCCCTGAGCGACTCTCAGTTGCTACGCACAACGACGAGGCATACCTCGGAGTCGTCCCGTTTGTGATGTCAGATATCCGCCCTCGCGGGTCACCGATCGGACTCTCGTTTCCGGAGTTGAACCTCCGAACGTACGTCGACGGACCGAACGGGCCGGGCGTGTACTTTTATAATCTCGATGCGGCCGACCGGCTGGGGGTCGCTGTCGCGCGACGGCTGTTCGCGCTCCCGTACTATCGTGCCCGGATGGACGTGACTCGGGAAAACGGCGCTGTGCGGTTCAAAAGTGACCGCCGTCACCGTGGCGCACCGTCGGCGCGGTTCGACGCGACGTACGAACCGGTCGGCGATGCGTTTGTTCCCGAGCAGGGGTCGTTGCCCGCGTTTCTCGTCGAAAACTATCGCTTCTACGCGGCCGGAAACCGACTCTACTGCGGGGAGATAGCCCACGAGCCCTGGACGCTTCGGGAGGCGACGGTCGATCTCCGCCGGAACGACCTGTTCGAGGCGAACGGGTTCGAGAAACCGACCGACGAGCCGATCGTCCACTACGCGGAGCCGATCGACGTGACCGCGGACCGGATCCGACGGGTCTAGAGGCGCTTCGTCGGTGGCAGGGGTCGATTTACGGGAACAGCCCACGGTACTCGTGGGCACCCGCCGTCCGTTCGAGTGCGAGCGTGTACGCGGCGGTACGGAGGTCTGGCGTCTCGCCGCCGTCGTATCGGGCGATCGTCTCGTCGAACGCCGACCCCATGCGTCGTTCGAGTTCGGCGTTGACCGTCTCAAGCGGCCAGGAGAACTCCTGTGCGTTCTGGACCCACTCGAGATACGAGACGATGACCCCGCCGGCGTTCGCGAGAATATCGGGGACTACAGGGACGTCGCGACCGGAGAGAGTTTCGTCGGCGGCGACGGTTGTCGGTCCGTTCGCGGCCTCGACGATTGCGCTCGCGCGCAGGTCGTCGACGTTCTCGGCCGTGATCACGCCCTCGACCGCGGCAGGAATGAGGACGTCAACATCGAGTGTCAACAGCGTCTCGTTCGTGACGTGGTCTGGGTCGTCGTCGGTGACGAGACCGCTTGGGCGGTAGTCGCCGGCGGTGTACTCCTCGATCAGCCCGCCGTTGGCGACGTGTTCCGCGATGGCCTCGGTGTCGAGCCCGTCCGGGTCGTAGGCCGCGCCGGTGACATCGGAGGTGGCGACGATCCGCGCGCCGGCGTCGTCGAGGAGTCGAGCAGCGTTCGACCCCACGTTCCCGAATCCTTGGATCGCGACCGACGCTCCCGAGAGGTCTCGATCGAGATACTCGAAGAGTCGTTCTGTCACGATGGAGACGCCGCGACCGGTCGCCTCGACCCGGCCCGGCGTACCGCCGATTTCGAGTGGTTTCCCGGTGACGACCTGCGGGACGGAGTAGCCCTCGTACATGGAGTAGGTATCCATCATCCACGCCATCGTCTGCGGATTCGTGTTCATGTCCGGTGCGGGTACGTCGACCTCGGGCCCAATCATCCGCCGGATACCCTCGGTGTATCGCCGAGTGAGACGTTCGAGGTCGCGGTCGGTGAGATCTTTTGGCTCACAGATTACGCCTCCCTTGGCACCCCCGTACGGGAGATCGACGAGCGCCGCCTTCCACGTCATCCAGCCGGCGAGCGCCTCGACCTCGCGCTGGCTCACCGTCGGATGGTACCGGACGCCTCCTTTAAATGGGCCGCGAGCGCCGTCGAATTGGCAGCGATACCCCTCGAACACCTCTACGTCCCCGGATTCTAACTCGACAGGGAGCGTAACTTTGAGCGTTCGCTCCGGGTGTTTGAGCCGCTCGAAGACGCCCTCGTCGACGTCGGCGTACTCGACGGCACGATCCATCTGTGCGAGCATATTCTCGAACGGGTCGTCGGTCATCGTCCCTGAATCTCGGGGCACCCGTGATATCGGTTTCGACAAATATTGCGAATGCGTGTGTGACACACCCTCACAGTAACGCTCCCCACAATAGCGCTCCCGACGATGACGCGGCCGCGCCACACGACTCCTGATGAGGATTTCCGTGCTCGCGACCGACTCATCCGCCGTATACACATCCGTGCCCGTTCCGCTGTGTACACATCCGTGCCCGTTCCGCCGGAACTTATATGCGCCCATCGACAACCACGAATCATGAGATCCGGATACGCGATGGAGGGCCGTCAATGACGACACAGCGACTACACCCTCGCGTACGGGTCGTCTGGATAGTACGTGCCCTCATCATTGCGGCCTTCCTGACCGCTCCTGTCGCCGGGGCGTTTTATATTGGCTACCTCCCCGAGTGGGCCCCGATCGCTGCCGGCGTGACGTTCGCGGTTCTCGGTGTGATCCATGCGGTCCTCCGCTATCGGCGGTGGAGCTACGAGATCCGTGAGGACGCGCTGTATCTTGACCGCGGCGTGATCACGCAGGTCCGGACCACGGTCCCGCTCGTTCGCATCCAACACGTCGACTCGCGACGGAGTCCCATCGAACGAGGGGTCGGACTCGCCTCCTGTGTCGTCTACACCGCCGGATCACGAGGAGCCGATGTCCGGATCCCCGGTCTCACGCCGGAGGGAGCAAGCGACCTCCGTGAGGAGCTGAAACGACTGGCAATCCGCGCAGACGGGGAGGACGCGGTGTGAAACTCGCGCCGCAGTCGGTCCCGTATCGGGCGTTCCAGCGTGTCGTCGGGATCGTGATCCTCCTGTTCTTTCTTGCCTCCGCCAACGAGTGGGGGCTACTGTTAGGTGGCGCGGTCGCGTCCGCGGTCCTCCTCGTCTCCGTCGGCTACGAGGTGGCCTACTACCAGCGGTTCGAGTACGAACTCACCGACGACACGCTGGACATCTCCTCAGGCGTGATATCTCGGCGGGAGCGGGAGATCCCGTACCGGCGGATTCAAAACGTCGACGTGAGCCAGAGCGTGCTCCAGCGAGCCATCGGCGTCGCCGCGGTCGATCTCGAAACCGCGGGCGGATCCAGCACCGAAGGGTCGATCCGGTTTGTTACCCCGGAAGAGGCGACGCGGCTCCAACGCGAGGTCCAACGGCGGAAATCCGACGCGTCGACTGCGGAGGGGACCGACGAGAACGGAGAGCCGGTCGGACCGGTCGAGGAAGACCTATTCGCCATCTCACCGAGGGAACTCGCCTTGGTCGGCGCGCTCTCCTTCGACGGGCGGCTTATCGGGCTGCTTGCCTTCTTGAGCTCCGGGTCGTTTCCGGTCCTGTCCGGGTTCCTCCCTGATGCCTCCGCCGCGGTGCTCACGGCGTTCGCGATCGTCGCCGTCGGCGTGTTGTTCCTGGTCTCGTGGGTGATCGGCGCGGGACTCGCGTTCTCGAACTACTACGGCTTCCGACTCTCGCGTGCGGGTGACGAACTCCGCTACGAACGCGGACTGTTCCGACGGTACAACGGATCTATTCCGACCGAGAAGGTCCAGACGCTGACCATCTCCGACAACCCCGCCAAACGTCTCCTCGGGTACGCGAGCCTCTCGATCGAAACCGCCGGCTACGCGCCGGGACAGGGTGGTGACTACGGGAGTCAAGCCGCCGTCCCCATCGCATCGAGCGATCGCGTGTACGAACTGGCTCGGGAGGTCGAACCGTTCGGCGATCCCTCCTTCAGCCGTCCCCCGAAGCGGATCCGGTGGCGGTACGTCTTCCGGTACGCCATGGTGGTCGGAGTGGTGACCGCACTCGCCTTCGCGGTCGACTGGTACGTCGCCCCCGATGTTCCGTGGTTCGGGACGCTCGCGCTGTTGCTCGTGGTTCCCGCTGCGGCACATCTTAAGTGGAAACACCGCGGCTACTGGCTCGGTGAGGACCACCTGTTAACGCGGAACGGGTTCTGGAGTCGGGAAGTGAAGGCGGTACCGTACTACCGGATCCAGAACGTCATTGACAGCCGGACGATATTCCAACGGCGCTGGAACGTCGCCACGATCGTCGCCGACACCGCTGGAACCGGGTCACTCGTCGGGAGCGACGCTGCGGCGATCGACTTCGACATTAACGAGGCGGTCGAACTTCGCGACGAACTCAGAACGCGGCTTCAGGACTCGCTGTCCGAACGCCGGGCTCGACGAACCGCGTTCGAGTGGTTCGAAGGCGATGTCACCGAGCTCGCCGCCGACGAAGACGGCTCCAGCCGTCCCCGATCCGAGAAGAGCGGACTCAACGACTCCCGCTCGGACGAGTCCATTGGGGATCGGTCCGAGAAGACCTCGGACGCATCAGTCGATACGGACGAGCAGAGTGACGTCGATGTCCCTGACGACGGAGTCGTTCGTCCCGACTTTTCGACATCGACGCGGGATTACTCCGAACCGGCCGAGCGGATCGACACCGGCGAGTACGCGGTCGACCGCTTCCCCTCCGACGCTAACATTCCCGAGCGTACAAGGCCGGACGCCGGAGAGGCGGACGCCGAAAACGCGGA
>CAYRWH010000002.1:0-34424 GCA_964427935.1 uncultured Halobellus sp.
ACGACTCGAACCCGCCGTTTTATAAGTGGTTCCCGGACGGCCGGCTCAACGCGTCCGTCAACTGCGTCGACCGGCATCTCGATGAGCGTCGGAACCAACTCGCAATCCGGTGGTTCGGGAAGCGCGGCGAGCGTCGCTCGTACACTTACGCGGACCTCTATCGTGAGGTGAACGCGGCCGCGGCAGGGCTACGAGAGTTGGGCGTCGAGGAAGACGATGTCGTCACCCTGTATCTCCCGATGATCCCAGAACTTCCGGTGACGATGCTGGCGTGTGCGCGGATCGGCGCACCCCATAACGTTGTCTTCGCGGGACTGTCGGCGGAGGCCCTCGCAACGCGAATTGACGCCGCCGCCTCCGAGTACCTCGTCACCTGCGATGGCTACTACCGCCGCGAGGACGCGTTTAATCAGAAGTCACGCGCCGACAACGCCGCCCTCCGGATCGACGGGGAGTTAGAGGCCACCGTCGTGGTCGACCGTCTCGGCGACGCACTCGAGGTCGCACTCGGCGAGAGCGAACACGACTACGAGGCGCTGCTCGCCCCACACGACGGCGAGACGGTCGACCCCGTCGCACGCGACGCCACCGACCTCCTGTTTGTGATGTACACTTCGGGGACGACAGGGCGTCCGAAGGGAGTCGAACACGCCACCGGTGGGTACCTCTCACACGTCGCGTGGACGACCAAGAACGTACTCGATGTCCGGCCGGAGGACACGTATTGGTGTGCCGCCGACATCGGCTGGATAACCGGCCACTCCTACGGGGTATATGGTCCGCTCACGCTCGGCACGACAACACTCATCTACGAGGGGTCACCCGACTACCCCGACCGCGAGCGGGTGTGGGACCTGATCGAGCGCAACGCTGTCAGCGTATTTTACACCTCGCCGACCGCGATCCGCTCGTTTATGAAGTGGGGCGCGGAGTACCCCGACGCCCACGACCTCTCCTCGATCCGATTGCTCGGGACGGTCGGGGAGTCGATCACGCCGAAAGCGTGGCACTGGTACCGCGAGCACGTCGGCGGGGGAACCGCGCCGGTCGTCGACACGTGGTGGCAAACGGAGACGGGCGCGATAGCCGTGGCGACGCTACCCGGTGTGACGCCCATGAAACCCGGAAAGGTCGGTCCGCCGCTTCCGGGTATCGAGGCGCAGGTTGTCGACCGCGACGGTCACCCGGTTGATCCGGGCGAGACCGGCTACCTCACGATAGACCGGCCGTGGCCGGGGATGCTTCGTGGACTTCGCGAGGGGGCGGAGCGCTACCGACGCGAATACTGGGTCGAAACTGAAGACGAGTGGCGCTACCGCACCGGCGACGGCGCGACCAGTGATGAGGACGGCTACGTCACGATCCTCGGCCGCGTCGACGACGTGATCAACGTCCGGGCGCACCGATTTAACACCGCAGAGTTAGAGTCGGCTATCGTCGCCGTCGACGGAGTCACCGAAGCGGCGGTCGTCGGTGACGGCTCCGGCGGCGTTATCGCATACGTGACAACACGGGGCGACATCGACCCGGATGCGGCCCTCCGCGAGTCGGTTGCGGCTCACGTCGTCGACGCGGTCGGGGAGGTCGCTCGTCCCGATCAGGTCGTGTTCACGCCCGACCTTCCGAAGACACGCTCTGGAAAGATCATGCGTCGCCTGCTCGAAGACATCGCCCGTGGCGAGGAGTTCGGCGATGTCAGCGCCCTCCGCAACCCCGAAGTCGTCGGCGAAATCGAATCGACGATCCGGGGCGAGGAGTGATCGTCCAGGACGAACAAAACTATTTCGGGTATTCTTTAATTCACGAAACTTATTCGGCATGGATAGACTCAAACGATCCGCAAACACGACAGTCCCAGAGCCAGTCGCTTTGTAGGCCGCAAATTTCTTGTTTCGGGTATCAATTGTATAACGAAACCCATGGATAGACCGATCCCGCCGTCGGCAGTCGAAGACCTCGTTACCGCGGCCGAGACGTATCGTGCCGCGCTCGTGGTCCGACTTGCCGGAGAAGTCGGCCTTCGGACGGCGGAAATTCCCCGAGTTCGACCCTGTGACCTTCGAGAGTCGGATCACGTCACCGGCGCGGCGATCCTCTCGGTCCCCGCGTCGGACGAACAACAGGACACAAACGACGAGCGGATCGATCGAGAGGTGTTCGTCCCGGCCTCCGTCTTGACGGAGCTCCGTCGGTACGTCGACTCCGCGGATCTGGACGAATCGGAGCCGTTCGTCGATGTCTCACCTCGCCGCGTCCAAATGCTGGTGAGCGAGACCGCCGATCGTGCCGCGACGTTCGCTGATGCCCCAGCACTGTCGTCGATAACACCCCGAGATCTGCGCCACGGATTCGCGAAGCGGCTGCTGAACCGAGGGATCGACCCACACGTCGTCCGGGAAGCCGGTGGTTGGGGCTCCATGGAGGCGCTCGACCCGTATCTCGACCCACTCGACGGCGAAGCGATCGCTGAGGCCGTCGCGAACGGGACGGGAAAAGCGCCCGGAGCCACCACCGGCGACGCGGAACCGTCCCATCACGACGCGCACCGTTCGATCTCTCCGCCGCAAAACGCGTGGGAACCTATCCTCGACGCCGTTGCCGTGATCCCAACCATCACCGACCGAGACGACCTTTTTACGGCCGTCGTCGACCGACTAACCGCGGGGGATCGATGGCGAGCGGTCCAGATCGTCCGCGGGACGGCAGGCGGGGCCCTTGGCGACACCGATGCTACGGAGATCGTTGGAGACGAGGTTACCGACCGTTCCGGACTTCCGTCTGTTCCGGAAGGCGAGCAAGCCCCTTGGCGGACCGCTATCACCGAAGGAGAGGCGGTTGTTCGCCGAATCGACAACGACGGACTCGTCGGCGAGGGTGCCAACCGGCCGGGGGCTGGCTCGTTTCTTGCGGTTCCGGTCTGTCATCGAGATGCGACGTACGGCGCACTGTGCCTCTGGAGCGACGTGTCCGAATCGTTTGGCCCCACGGAACGCGAGGCGCTCTCCGTTCTCGGCCGGTGTCTCGGGTGGGGCGTCACCG
The DNA here is from genome assembly GCA_964427935.1 of uncultured Halobellus sp. Taxonomy (GTDB): domain Archaea; phylum Halobacteriota; class Halobacteria; order Halobacteriales; family Haloferacaceae; genus Halorubrum. The sequence continues at coordinate 3,040 of CAYRWH010000002.1, forward strand.
CGGGGCGGTGGCAGGATCTGTTACACTCGGATGCGGTCACGCGGGTCGAATTCCGGACCACCGCTGGGGACGCGTTCTTCTCAGCCGTAAGCGACACGCTTGGCTGCCGGATCGAACTCGCATCGACGGTAACCGTCTCCGAAACGAGTTCACGGTGTTACGTTCGGGCATCGGCTGCCAGTCCACAGGCGCTTGCGGACGCGGTTGCGGCTGCCCGCGGCGTCTCAGAGCTACGTGTGATCGAGACCCGCGAAGCGGGCTGTACGGTCTCGATCCGAGTTTCTGGCGGCTCACTCGTCCGAACGCTTACCGAACACGGTGCGACGGTCAGGGACGCAGTCGCCGAGAACGGGGAGGTTCGGGTGGTTGCCGACCTCCCGGACGGAACCGAGATCGGACCTATCGCTGACGGACTTCGTGAGACGTACCCGGATGTCAGGCTGGTGAGCAAGGAGTCGGTTACACGCTCGCCACAGTCCGAATCAACGCTTCGTGAGGGCGTCACCGAACGACTCACTGATCGACAGTGGGCAACGCTTTCGGCAGCGTTTCACAGCGGCTACTTCGACTGGCCGCGAGGAAGCACGGCTGAGGAGGTGGCCGATGCGATGGATGTCTCCTCGCCGACGTTCCATAACCACCTCCGAAAGGCACAACGTGCGCTGCTTGAGACGCTTTTTGTGGACGACTGAGAGCAGTATCCTTCACGATTTTTTCGTATTTAGAGTGGTCGTTTATGTGGGGGTGCTCGTTGTGTACGATCGTACTCATGACGGAGGAAGACGCCCAATTGGAAGCGAGACTCGCCGAGCAGGAGGTGTTCGAGCCGCCAGAATCGTTCGTATCGGGGGCAAACGTAACTGATTCGGACATTTACGAGGAATTCGAGGAGAACTGGCCGGCCTGTTGGGAGGGTGCGGCCGACCTGCTCGACTGGGACACCGACTACGATCAGGTGCTCGACGACTCGAACCCGCCGTTCTACGAGTGGTTCACGGGCGGAGAGCTAAACGCCTCCGCGAACTGCCTCGACCGACACCTCGACGAGCGCGGCGACGAGGTCGCCATCGAGTGGGTCGGTGAGCCGGTCGACGAGGCAAACCGGACCTACACGTACGAGGAGCTTCACCGCGAGGTAAACGAGTTCGCCGCTGCCCTCCGCGAGCAGGGCGTCGAGGAGGACGACGTGGTGACGATGTACATGCCGATGATTCCGGAGCTTCCGGTCGCAATGCTGGCGTGTGCGCGGATCGGCGCGCCACACAGCGTCGTGTTTGCGGGATTCTCCGCGGACGCACTTGCGACTCGGATGAACGCCGCAGAGTCCGAGTACCTCGTCACCTGTGACGGCTACTACCGCCGAGGCGACCCGCTCGACCATCTTAATAAGGCGAACGAGGGGCTCTCAAACGTCGACCACGACACCACGACGGTCGTCGTCGACCGACTCGGAACGAACGACGACGACTTCGGACACGGTCTGACTGACGACCAACTCGATTACGACGATCTCGTCGCGGCGCAGGCCGGCGCTGAGGTCGATCCCGTTGTCCGCGACGCCGAGGATATGCTCTTTTTGATGTACACCTCGGGGACAACCGGCAAGCCGAAGGGTGTGAAACACACGACAGGGGGGTATCTCTCGTGGGTCTCATGGACCTCGCAATCGGTCCTCGACATCAAGCCGGATGACACGTACTTCTGTTCGGCCGACATCGGCTGGATCACGGGACACTCCTACATTGTCTACGGTCCGCTCGCGCTCGGGACGACGACGATGATGTACGAAGGAACCCCAGACCATCCCGAACGCGACCGTCTCTGGGAAATAATCGACGAGTACGACGCGACCCAGTTGTACACCGCGCCGACCGCGATCCGCGCGTTCATGAAGTGGGGAACGGAGTACCCCGACGCTCACGATCTCTCCTCGCTTCGACTCTTGGGCACTGTCGGAGAGCCAATCAACCCGCGCGCCTGGAAGTGGTACTACAAACATATTGGTGGGGAGGAGTGCCCGGTTATCGATACGTGGTGGCAGACGGAAACCGGCGGAATGATGATAACTACGCTTCCTGGAGTCAGCGACATGAAACCCGGCTCCGCGGGGCCGCCGCTTCCGGGAGTCGACGTTCGGATCGTCGATACGTTGGGTGAAGAAATAGCTCCCGGTGAGGCAGGCTATCTCACCGTCCAGAAGCCGTGGCCGGGAATGTTGCGGACACTGTATAAAAACGACGAGCGATACATCGACGAGTACTGGGCGGAGTACTCCGACACTGACAGCGACGACCCGGAGGACTGGGTGTACTTCCCCGAGGACGGCGCAAAGATCGACGAGGACGGCTACATCACCGTTCTCGGCCGTGTCGACGACGTGATCAACGTGTCAGGACACCGGCTTGGAACGATGGAGATCGAATCTGCCATCGTCGGCGTCGAGGGTGTCGCCGAGGCTGCGGTCGTCGGCGGCAACCACGACATCAAAGGCGAGGCTGTCTACGCGTACGTCATCACCGAGGACGGCTACGAGGGGACCGATGCGTTGCGCGATCGCGTCGTCGCTGGCGTCGAGGACGCCATCGGCCCGATCGCCCGACCGGAGCAGGTCGTGTTCACTCCTGACCTCCCGAAAACACGGTCTGGGAAGATCATGCGGCGGCTCTTAGAGAACATCGCTGACGGCGAGGAGATCGGCAACACCAGCACGCTCCGTAACCCCGATATCGTCGACGACATCCAAGCACAGGTCGAGAACTAACGGGCAGCACGTGGGGACACGCCCCCGTCGTATCGTTGTCGCGAGAGCGCCGATCGAACGCCACCGAACCGACACACGCAACCCATGCCAGATAACGACACACATTCAGCCGCCGCGGGAGACCAGCGTACCGGGGATCATCCCGAGGACGCATCGCTTAGAGCCGACGGCGGAACCAGCGACGTCCAGCGAGAACAGGAGATAGATTATCTCGAAGTCGAGATCAACCTTTTGAACCCGGCGACACCGTTCATGCGAGACCACCTCCGGGTGATCTGGATCGGCTTTGCGATCTGGGTGGTCACCACGTTCGGACCGATCACCGCCACCCGGATCGCTCCGGACCTGATGACGACGGCGATGCCGATCCTCGGATTTCCGTTTCACTACTTCGCGATAGCGATCGGCGCACCCGGCGCTGCGCTGCTCCTCTCCGTGTGGTACGCGAAGAAGCGTGACGCAATCGACGAAAAGTACGGAATCGAGCAGGTGGACAACGAAGCGCTTGCGGCAGACGCCGACGCCGAGAGTGCCGCGGCGGCTGATGGAGGTGTCGAGGAGTGATCTCCTCGTCTGTCCTCCTTCAAGCCGACGAGCTACTTCCTGAGGGGCTTGAGATCGGTTTCAAACTTGTTCCGGCAGTCATCGTCATCTCGATGATGACGTTGTTCCTCGCGGTCGGCTTCGCGTTCAAAGTTGCCGACACCGACGACATGTGGGTCGCCGGCCGATCGATCGGGAACATTGAGAACGGGATGGCGATCGGCGCGAATTGGATGTCCGCGGCGTCGTATCTCGGCATGGCTGCCCTCATCGCGCTCTCGGGCGTGTACGGGCTGGCCTACGTCGTCGGCTGGACGACCGGCTACTTCGTCCTACTCATCTTCATGGCCGCGCAGATGCGTCGGTTCGGTAAGTACACCGCACCGGACTTCGTCGGCGACCGATTCAACTCCGATACGGCCCGCGCGCTCGCGGCGATCACGACGTTCCTGATCGGCTTCGTCTACGCGCTCGGACAGGCGCGCGGTATGGGACTCGTCGGGATGTACGTTCTCGGCGATATCAACAACGTGGTTGCGCTGCCCGGCCTCAGCGCTTATCAGGCGATGATGGCGCTGTTCATGGTGGTCACCATCGCGTATCTCACCCTGTCCGGAATGCTGGGTGCGACGAAGAACATGGCGCTCCAGTACGTCATCCTCATCGGCGCGTTCCTCATCGGCCTGCTGGCTACAGGGTGGTCAGCCGGCTACTCAACCATCCTTCCACAGATAGAGTACGGAATGCTGATAAGCGAGTTGAGCGCCGAGTTCTCCGCGCCCTTCGCCGGCGGAAGCTACTACCTCTGGGTTGCGACCTGTTTCAGCCTCGCGTTCGGTACCTGCGGACTGCCCCACGTGCTCGTCCGGTTCTACACCGTCGAGAACGAGCGGACCGCCCGCTGGTCCTGTACGTGGGGGCTGTTCTTTATCGCCGTACTCTACCTCTCTGCGCCCGCGTTCGCGGCCTTCGGAACGGACCTGTACGCGCAGAACATCGGTGCCGTCTACGGCGATCCGGGAATGACTGATGCCGCGGGCGACGTTATCGTCGTCCTCGCCGCACAGTTGGCGAATCTGCCGACGTGGCTCGTCGGGTTCGTCGCTGCCGGCGGGATCGCGGCTGCGGTTGCGACGACGGCCGGACTCTTCATCGCCGCCTCGTCGGCCATCTCCCACGACATCTACGCGAACATTATCAACGAGGACGCGACACAGCGCCAGCAGGTGCTTGTCGGCCGGCTGAGCATCATCGGCATCGGCCTCTTGACGATCCTGTTCGCGTTGAATCCACAGGCACCTATCGCGGCGCTCGTCTCGTTCGCGTTCTCGCTCGCCGCTATTGTCTTGTTCCCGATGTTCTTCCTCGGGCTCTGGTGGGAGAACACGAACCGCCCCGGCGCGCTTGCTGGCATGACGAGCGGAATCGTCATCTGGTTCATCCCGATGTTCAACGAGGGCCAGTTCGGCCTCGTTAACGGAGGTGCCGGCTTTGGAATTGAGTTCCTCTCGACGTGGATGCCAGCGGTCGGCTCTGGGTTGATCGGCGTGCCGCTCGTGTTCGCAATCACCATCTTCGTCTCGTACGTGACCGACGAACCGCCGCTGCGGACCAAACGAATGGTTCGGCAGTGTCACAGCCCGGAACCGATGCCGAAGGACAAAACGGCCGCACAGGTCGTCTCCGAAAAGATAGACGACGCACCCGCCGACGACTGATCATGTACGACAGGATACTCGTCCCGACCGATGGAAGCGACGTGGCGAACAACGCGGTTGAGCACGCGATCGACCTCGCGGAAAAGTACGACGCGGAGATCCACGCGCTGTTCGTGGCTGACACGGACATGGTCGCGTACAGCCTCGGCACCGAACAGGTAGACCGGATACGGCAGGGTAAGTTCGGGGAGATGACTGAACTCGCGGAGGATGCCAAAGAGGCGACCGATTTCGTCCGCGACATGGCCGAGGACGCCGGACTCGCGTTCGTCGAACGGCATGCCGGTGGCCAGCCCCACGATGTGATCGCCGACTACGCTCGGAACAACGACATTGATCTCATCGTGATGGGGAGTCACGGTCGATCCGGTGTCCGCCGTGCGCTGTTGGGGAGTGTTACCGAGCGAACTCTGCGATCGACGCACGTCCCCGTTTTCGTCGTCGACTACGTCGAGGGTCGGTAAGCGACCCCGGCTACCTCGCTCATTTCGACGACCGATCTCAGAAGGCTGACCGCAAGAGACTATCAGGCAACCAATCCCGAAAGACCGACCCGCGAGCGCAACGAGACACAGCTATGACTGACACGAACCCGCCGGAAGAGGCCGATACCGACCCGACAATCGCCGACCGTGTCCGCTCACACCTGTCGGAGAACCGTACCGGCATGTTTCACGACCTCGTGTTCGCGGTGACGTGGGTAGCGCTCGTCTCCCTGCTGTTTGATTTCGTCTTCGTCGATGCCCCGACGTGGGCGTACTACATGTTCATGCTGACCGGGATCCCAGCGTATTTTGGGTTCTTTATCTCACTAGAGGTCGCAAAAGAAAACCGCTGAGGGGTCGTTTGGTTAATATGCGGAACGCCCGCGCTGGGCCCCGAGCTACTGATGTTTCTTGTGAACAAACCGTTAGCAGGCATCGGATCACCGTCGCGTACTGTCCCACTGCTGAGTTCGAGCTGCCAAGCGTCTGAGAACGGGGTCTGATTTGTCCCTTCCAGAACCGTTATACACGCTTTTGCGGTACAGTAGGGTGTGACAGACCGAACAGTATGTCGGTCAGTTCCGCCTCGTGGCCCCGACTGCTGGTGGTCTGAGTGAGTCGAGTAGAGTATTTTCTGCGACGGCTACTGTTATCCATTCCGGTCGTATTCCTTGGCGGCACCCTCACCTTCGTCATCTTCCGGTTCGGGCCAATTGATCCAGCGGCGGCGATCGTCGGTGAGGCCGCTACGGAGGCATCGCTTGCGGAATACCAGAACGTCCGCGAGCAGCTCGGCCTAACACAGCCGGTAACGACCCACTACGTCGAGTACATGATCGGGTTGTTTACGCTACAACTCGGCGAGTCGTGGGTGCTGGCACCAGGGGCGAGTATTATCGATCTACTGTTGATTTACGGCCCTCGAACGGCGTGGCTTGCGTTCTGGGCCGTTCTCATCCCATTATTTGTTGGCATCCCACTCGGCGTGTACGCCGGGCTGAGGGCGAACAGTAAGCGGGATTACGGAATCTCGGCGTTCGGGATCGTGTGGCGGGCAATGCCCAACTTCTGGCTCGGGGTGATGCTGCTGGCGCTGCTTTCACAGTCGGAATCGCTCCTCGGATTAGACTGGAGTGGGTGGATCGTCGAAACGTCCGTCACAGGGTCACCGGACTTATCGAACCTCCTCTCGGTGGAGGGCTTCTTGGCGGCTACAAAACAAGTCCTTCCACCAGCGATCGTCCTCGGATCGGCATCAATGGGGAGTGAACTCCGGATCGGTCGGACGGCCGTGTTAGAAACGATCAACTCGGGATACGTAGAGACTGCCAAGGCGAACGGTGTCACCCAACGTTCACTGGTCTGGAAGCACGTGCTTCGGAATGCGCTGGTTCCTCTGGTTCCAACCATTACCAACGAGGCGTTCCTACTGATCGGCGGCGCAGTTATCGTTGAAGTCGTCTTCGGTATCCAAGGAATTGGCTGGCTGTTCTTCCAAGCAGCACTCAACGGGGATATGCCGCTTGTCACCGGTCTCGTGTTCGTATTCATCCTCGCAGTGGTGATAATAAACGTGATTCAAGACCTCCTGTACGTGCTTATTGACCCGAGAGTGGGATACGAGGGACAGTAAACATGGACGCAAAACCACTCTCTGAACGTGTTCGTGCGAAGCCACGCCCGGCGGCTCTATGGGTAACTGGGCTCGTGATACTCCTTGCCGTTGAGTTTGGGTCGGTTGCCGGCGGCGTCCTCGAAATTGGAGAGGTGGCTGCGTCCACAGGAGGGATTGCGGCCGAAGCAGTCGCTGACGCACTTGCTTCAGGGGGGGTCGCACGCGGCGGCGCGCTTGGTTTCCTCACTATTGGGGCACTCTCTGTAGGGTGGCTTTTTACGGTGCTAACCGCGCGTCCGTTTGTCGGTGGATATCTGAAGAACTCATCAGTCCGGACACGGTTCACGGTTGATGTCCTCACCGCCGCCGCTGCGTTGTCCGCGTTTGGTGCCGTAGTCGTGTGGCTTGGTGCCTTCGAGTTCCTCCGCGGGGTCGGTGAGGTCGCGAGGCTTGTCATTGAACGGGCGACTACCGTTCCGACTCTCACCGGAAGAGAAACAATCCCGAATGAAGGATATCAAACACCAGATGGGACTTGGCACGGGACGTTTCTGGGTCTGTCACCGGCTACTGCGTGGGCACTTCGCGTTACCGTCGTGTTCGTGTATGCCGCCTTGTGGGTGGTCTGGATCGGGCTCGGGTATCGCTGGTTCCGGCGATACTACCGGCGTGCCGACTGGACTCCCCGAGACGACGTGATTCAACGGCTCCGATACCACCGGTGGGGCCAGTTCGGGTTCACAATCGTGTTCGTGTTTCTGACGCTCGCGGTGTTCGCGTCCTCGTTAGGAACTGCCCCAGCCGACCAGAACCTCTACGAGCCGTTTTCACACTCCATCCAGTACTACGATGAGAGTGCCGAAGCGGTTGAGACGATCCTTGTCGGTGACGCAAATCTCGATTCACGGTCAGTCGGGTACGAGGCAGAGAATGTTGGGCCACTGAGCTACGATGCGTATGACCGATTCCATCCGTTTGGGACGCTCCCTGACGGAAAAGACCTATTCACGTTCCTTGTACACGGCGCCCGGGTATCACTGTCGGTGGGCATCGTGAGCGTCCTCATCGGCGGAACACTAGCGACCGTCTTTTCGCTGGTATCAGCGTACTACCGGGGGGTGGCCGACTTACTGCTTGTCATCACAGGTGATACCATCATGGGTATCCCGCGACTGCTCCTGCTCATCCTGTTTACTGTACTGTTTGCGGACACGTGGCTCGGAAGCTTGTACAACGGTGGTGTGCTACTCGCAGTGGTGCTTGCGGCAACCGGGTGGCCGTACCTCTGGCGCGCATTTCGTGGGCCGATGTTACAGGTTTCAGAGCGAGAGTGGGTCGACGCCGCACGCAGTTACGGTCAATCTCCCTCACGGATCATGCAGTTACATATGCTCCCGTATCTGGTCGGCTACCTGTTGATCTACTGCTCGATGGTGCTTGGGGGTGTCATCCTCGCTATCGCTGGGCTTTCGTTCCTTGGGCTGGGGATCACTGCTCCGACACCGGAATGGGGACGTGCTGTTGACCTCGGCCGTGAGTACGTCGCAACGACATCGTGGCACATATCACTAATTCCAGGAGTGATGGTGACACTCGTTGTGATGGGGTTCAACGCCATGGGAGACGCCCTTCGGGACGCCGTCGATCCAAAGTCGGATGATGGTGTGAGTTCAAGTGCTGAAACGAGTGCTCGAGGTGGTGGTGTATGACTGACGAGATGGAGTCTTCTGAGCGCCGTAGCGATAGTACACAATCGGAGCGCTCAGAGCCGTTGCTTTCCGTAGTCGATCTCCGGACGACGTTTAGGACTGATAAGGAGACTGTCCATGCTGTCGACGGAATCTCGTTTGCTGTGTCCCGTCATGAAACGCGTGCGATAGTCGGTGAAAGTGGTTCTGGCAAAAGTGTCACCGCGCGGTCCGTGCTTGGGCTGATAGACCCTCCCGGTCGTGTTCACCCTGACAGCAGGATTCGGTACCATGATCCGGCGTTCGTTCAGTCGGTTGCGCGGACCCATCCGGATGCCGTGTCGTATGGTCCGGACGCCGAAGCTAAGACAACCGCTCAGCCAACAACCGACGTTGAGAACACGTTCGTGAGAATTCAGGAAGGTACAGGAAGCGGCAGTGACGTACAGGTAACACGTGGGTACGTCGATCTGGTTGCCGCCCCGAGCGCAGTGCGACGGTCGGTTCGAGGCAAGGAGATTGCGATGGTGTTTCAAGACGCAATGGACAGTTTGAATCCGGTGTATACGGTCGGAAACCAGATCAAGGAGCTGTTACGAACTCACCGTGATCTTACCGGATCAGAGGCAACTGAAGCAGCTGTTGACCTGCTTGCGAGCGTTGGTATCCCTGACCCACGTCGTCGGCTCCGTGAGTATCCGCATCAGTACAGTGGCGGAATGCAACAGCGGGCGACAATCGCTCTCGCGCTTGCCTGTGACCCAGAGTTACTGATCTGTGACGAACCGACGACGGCACTCGACGTAACTATCCAGGCACAGATCCTCGAACTCCTTGAGAAACTCCAGCGAGAGCGTGATCTCGGTATCATCTTCATCACTCACGATATGGGTGTTGTTGCCCGGATCGCGGATAGAGTCTCGGTGATGTACGCCGGTGAAGTGGTCGAGTCCGCGTCGGCCAGCGCTTTGTTTAACGATCCGAAACATCCGTATACACAAGGACTGCTCCAGTCTATTCCCGGCCTTGCTGCCGACGGTGAGTGGTTGCCAACTATCGATGGGTCAGTGCCAACACCAACTGAGCCTGCGAGTAATTGTCGATACGCTCCCCGTTGCCCGAAGGCGTTCGGGGCGTGTGACACTGTTCATCCGGAACGCATCCCAACAAACAGCAACGGAGAAGACGGCGATGACCACCACGTCGCTTGTCTCCTGTACCCAGACGGCGAGACGGAACCAGCCCGGCTAGAACAACACCGAACGGCGGCTGATGATACCCTAGCAGATGAGAGAAGAAAGACAGATGAGTAACAGTGAGACTGCGCCGCTCGTTGAGGTTGAGGACCTTCGAACGTATTATTCGTCTTCCAGACTGTTCGAGAGTGATCCAGTAAAAGCGGTCGACGGTGTTTCACTAGCTATCGAGCGTGGCGAAACGCTCGGGGTGGTTGGTGAGTCCGGCTGTGGGAAGACGACGCTCGCCCGCAGTATTCTCCGGTTGGAAGACATCACAGAGGGACGTGTCACATACGCCGGCGAGGACATTACCACCTACAATAGGGCCGAGCTGAAAGACTGGCGACGGAACGCTCAGATCGTATACCAGAATCCGACATCCAGTATCAACGAGCGAATGACTGTCGGTGAGGTAGTTCGCGAACCGCTCGATGCCCATGACCAGTTGGCACCGGGACAGCGCCGCGAACGCGTTCTCGAACTGCTCGAAACAGTCGGGTTGAAAGAAGAGCACTACTACCGGTACCCACACCAGTTTTCGGGCGGTCAACGGCAGCGAGTGGGAATTGCCAGAGCATTAGCGATCGAACCGGAGTTTATCGTGCTCGACGAGCCGGTTTCAGCGCTTGACGTGAGTGTACAGGCTAAAATCCTCAATCTACTCAAGCGACTCCAAAATGAGTTCGATCTGACGTACTTGCTTATCGCACACGACCTTTCCGTGGTACGGCACATCTGTGACCGAGTCGTCGTAATGTATCTCGGACAGGTGATGGAACAGGCGCCGACCGAACAGCTGTTTTCGTCACCACAGAACCCATACACGAGAGCACTTCTTTCGGCGATCCCACGCCCCGACCCCGACGCGGATCACGGGCGCGTTCCGCTCCACGGGACACCGCCAAGCCCACGAAACCCTCCATCCGGGTGTGTGTTTTCAACGCGTTGTCCGGTGGTGATCCGACCAGACGATGCGCCAGCTCTCACCGACGAAGCGTGGGAGCGTGTCGATCGGTTCCGTGACGTGGTCCGAGACCGGGCCACAACCGATCCGTCCCCTGTTGAGCGGATTAAGGGGTCGCTCGGGTTTCAAACGAGGTTCACACCCATTGAGGAAGTACGGACGGAGCTGTTTGCCGACGTAGATCTCCCGGCATCAGCGGTTGAGACGATAGAGACTGCCACAAAATTGGTTTCGGAAGGGAACCCGGACGGCGCGATGTCGGAGATCAGGGCAGAATTCGCTGGCGTCTGTGAGCGTGAAGCTCCGATTCTCCACGCCGCAGAAGGAGAGACAGACCAACTGAGCCGTTGTCATCGACACCGCGACTCGTATGCCAACCCCGAGTCAGTTGCGCCAGAGGAGAGCGGAGTTCCGGAGACAACACGATAAGTTGTCGATTAGGGCCGTGATCAAAGTAAAATCCGAGAGCAGCCGGCAAGGCGAGGGCGCGTATCCGTATTAGTTAGCTGCGATCTCCTAGCGAAACCTCGTTGAACGAGTGACTGTACTGCGACCCGTAGATCTCATAGTTCTCTACCCAGTCGTACCAGTAGTGCTCCTCGATCGGGTGGTACAGCGGGAGCATCGTCATGTCTTCCCAGTTCTGTTGTTCGAGCGTTCGGTATACCTCGTTGCGAACGGACTGTGCCTCTTCATCGGGCGTACGGTGGTCTTGGTACCGCTCCCAGGCGTCAGCGGCCGTTTGTGCCGCCTCACTCATCTCCCCATCACCTTGGCCCCAGTTACTCCAGGCGAACGGGGTCGGATGCGCGAACTGAAGAACAGCGTCTGCTTCGAGCCACTCAAGTGCGTTCCACGTACCGAACACGTCGATATCTCCGTCTATCGCACGGTTAGTGAGTGTGGTTGCCGGGGCCTCCTCGATTGTGAGATCGATGTGTACACTCTGTGCGCGATCTCGAAGCTCACTGGCGATTTCACCCCACTCCGAGGCTTGTGAATCGGACGGATGCTGCATTGCCGTCTCGTACATGTTATCGGGCCCATATCCAGCATCTTCCATGAGCTGACGGGCGCTTTCAATATCGGAGGTTCCACGTCCGTAGGGGTACTCTTCTTCAGCCAACTGTTCGTATTCTTCTGGGCCGCCCGGGAACGCAGCCGGTGGTGTGATGAAATACGCTGGCGTTCCCTGCCCTCGAACCGCCCGATCGACGATCGATTCCTGATTGATAAGATACGCGATAGCCTGTCTTGCGGCTTTCTCGACCGTCTGAGTGTTCAGGATCAGATACTGGGTACGGAGAAGCGTTGCTTCGCCGTAATTGAGCGTCTCGTCGTTCGAGACTGGTCCGTACGTCCCGAGTTGTCGGTCTCCCTCTAGTTGCTCGTCGATGTCCAACAGATCAGGGTCAAACTGTGATCGAGGAAGCTCAAACAGGTCGGCGTTGCGGTTCATCGCCCGGTTGTACTCGGCGTTCGGGTCTTCGATGATCTGCCACTCGATTTCGCTGAGGTTAGCGACATCCCCGTGATAGTCATCGAAGCGCTCGACACGGATCGTGTTCCCTCGGTCCCACTCGGCGAATTGGAACGGCCCGGTTCCTGGGATGTTGCCGTCAGCGAATTCCTCGTACGATAGCTCACCCTCATATCCCTCGATATCGCCAACGATGCCCTCTGGGATAACCGAAAACCGGGGGTCAGTAAGCGTTCCGAGTGTCCCGTGGAACGGTGACTCAAGTTCCATCTCGACCGTATACTCATCGACGGCCTCAACCGCGAGAGAGCCGGGGACAATGTTATCGTCGTCATCACGCTCGTGGGCGATAGACATCGTTCCACCGACGATCACATCAGCGTGGCCGCGATTGTTTTCCGACTCAGCAAGCCGACGCCACGAGTACACGACATCGTCCGCGGTTAGCTCCTCACCGTTGTGGAACTGGACACCCTCTTTGAGGAAGAAGGTGTATGTGAGAAAGTCATCAGATACCTCGTGATCTGTCACTAGCTGCCCGGTTACCGGTGGTGTCCCGTTCTCGTAGGTGAACAGCTGTTCGTGAGTTTGCCAATTTGCTCGGGCCGACCCGGGACCATTAATCCCGATCGGATCGAGTGTCTGATTCGCGATCTGCATCAACTGGAGTACGTTGTCTCCCAGATCCTCGCTACCGTCGGTATCATCACCGACCGGATCCTCGTCGGCACAGCCGGCAAACGCCGTTGCGGTTGCCACGCCGGTCGCCGTCAGGAACGTTCGCCTGTCGTAACTGTTGTCGGTCACAATACTACTACCCACTCAACGGATTAATGAGTGATTACAGTGGCAAATGACGGTTATTTCCTGTGACACGGAATCTGCGGGTCGCATAACTAACAGAGACACACCGCAGCGTCTCTACGCGAACACAACGAACCGGAACAGCCACAGCGCGACCATTCCTACGGCTATCGTCGCGAACACGTTCTCAGTGCGCCAGGCGACGACCGCGGCTATCGCCCCCGCAAGTAGCCGTTCGTCGGCGAGCGTTGCAACTGCGCTTGGCCGCACCGTGAGCAGATCGGGAACCACGAGCGCCGCGAGTACCGCGGGCGGAACGTACCGAAGCACTCGGCTCACTCGCGGTGGAACCTTGTCGATCCGGCCGAACAGGTGAATGAAAGAGAGTCGGAAGCCGTATGTCGCGACTCCGATGACGAAGATGGCGATCCAGATACGGGCCGCGTCCGGAGCTGTCGCATCCGTCGCGAGTGCCACCAAGGTCGTCGGATCCGTGTCGACGGTCACACAGCCACCTCCTCGGTGATGAGCCCGGCGACAATCCCCCCGAGCGCGCCGGCTAACAGTCCGAGATTGAGTGGGAGTCCCGCGGCGACGACCGCAACGCTTCCGCCGACGGCTCCGGCGACGGTTGACGGTCGGTCCTTCATCGCGGGGACAAGAAGCGCCAGAAAGACGAGCGGGACGGCAAATGTTAGCCCCCACTCTTCGGGGACACCGGCGCCGAGTACGACACCGACAATCGTCGCGACCTGCCAAATTATCCACAGCGATCCGGCCGCGCCGAGGTAGTATTTCCAGCGGCTGCGGTCGTCGTTCTCCGCGAACTCGGCTACAGACAGTGCGTACGCTTGGTCAGTGAGGACGTACGCCAACGCCGCGCGAATCCGGGCGCCGTATCGGGCGAAATGCGGCGCAATCGACGCCGAGTACATCACCATCCGCAGGTTGATCACGACGGCGGTCCCGATAACGACCGCAAGCGGCGCGTTCTCCCCGAGCAGTTCGAGTGCGGCCAGCTGTGAAGCCCCTGCGAACACGATCACGGACAGTCCGACCGCCTGAACAAGCGTGAACCCGACTTCCACGGCTGCGATCCCGGCAACCAGCCCGAACGGGACGATTCCTAGGAGGAGCGGCGAGACATCTCGCACGCCGGCAAGGATATCTTCATCCATGATGGGTGGTCTTCGTCACCGTGACGGGTGGCTGATCCGTGCTACCTGGAGGGCACGCGACCGTCATTCGCGCGGATAGGGATGCTCGTCGTACTTCGCCGAGAGGTAGTCGGCGTGTTCCAATTTCGTGTTGGCCTTCCGAACGGTCCCGAGAAGCGAGTGAATCTCCCGTTCTGTTGGGTGCGCCCGGCCCAACAGTCGGCGCATCAACAGCGCGTTCTTTTCCTGCCGGTGTGACCGCTGTCCCGTCGCATCGAGAAAGTCGTCGAAGAGGTCGTGAAACCGCTCGATGTCCGCTTCCGGCGCTCGGGTGACCGCCGTGTCGGGAAGCTGAACCTCGTCGACCGTCAGGTCGCGTAGCTCGTACAATAACACCGTTGCTGCCTGGCCTAAATTCAACACCGGGTAGTCGTCGTCTGCGGGGATCGAACACACCTCATCCAGTTGACTAAGTTCGTCGTTGTTGAGTCCGCGGCCCTCGCGCCCAAAGACGATGGCTGTCGGGGCCTCGACGGTACGTAACGACTCCCGCAGTTCCGCGGGCGTCTTAAATGGCCACCGCTCGTGGCGGCGGTCGTCCTCGCCGGTGATCGCCGTTGTGCCGACCGTGTGGTAGTTCTCGACGACCTCCTCGAAAGTCACCTCGTCGGCGTTGGGGAGGACATCCTCGCGGGCGTGCCCCGCGAAGCCGTAGGCTTCGCCGTCTTCCGATAGCTCCGGTGGGTCGACCAGCTTCAGATCCGTAAGCCCGAAGTTCTTCATCGCTCGCGCGATAGTGCCAACGTTGCCCGGCGTCTCTGGCTCAACCACGACAACAACTGGCTTCGTCCGGGCGTCGTCGTGCTCCGCGGTGTCGTCCCCAGCATGGGTGGGGTTCGTTCCGTCGTCCTCGTTGCCGGTCGTCTCGTTCCCTGTGTCCTCGCTCATCGGTTCGACGGATAGTCGGTAGAGAGGTCGACACCGGCGTCCTGGAGGTCAGCCTCACTCACGCCATCGTCCTCGGCGTCCTCGTCGCGCTCGTCTGCCGATCCTTCGCCGGCGAGTTCGCGGATGTCGATCCGCTCTCCCTCGAACCCCGCCTCGACCCGCTGCTGGATCTCCTGCTGGTCTGGAAGCTCCGGAAGCGCCTCGGGATCCTCGTCGACGTGTTCGACGGCAGCGTATCCGTCGGGTGCCTCGTTGCCGGCGGCGATCCACTCGTGGAAGCGGTCGCCGAACTCCGTGGTTCCTTTGTGGTCGCTGCCGCCCGCCTCGCGGAACCAGTAAATGAAGTCCGGTTCGTGTTCAGGGCACAACAGGACCTCGCCGCGGGGCTCGCCGTAGACGATTTCGGCCTCGCGGCAACGGTGAATCTCGCTTTCGCCGTGTTCGAGGTAACAGACGTCACACGGCTCCTCAACGAGCGCGACGAGCCGAACGAGTCGTTCACGGGGATCGTCGGGGATCTCGTCGAGCGGCCGCAACTCGCCGTCCTCGGTGATGATCTCTTCCTCGTCGAACCGCCATCCGCGGAGGCCGACGCTCACTTTCGCCATAGACGAGCTACGCCCGGAACTGATAAAAACGCGTCCTTCCGCCCGCCACGCCGATACAGCTACCAAGTCGTCAGCGCCGCCCGACCGTGGTCCCGGGCGAGTATCGCGAGGAACGCGAGCACGCCCGTGATAGCGAACGCGCCGCCGACGTAAAACACGGACGCCATGCTCACCTCGACCATCAGCCAGCCCGCGATGAGTGGTCCCGCCACCGATCCGGGCCGCCACACCAACTCACGGATCCCAAAGCTTGAGGCGACGCCGCCGTCGTCGGTTCCCTCGTCGGCAAACAGCGCCATGCTGGCGGGTTCACGGAAGGAGTCGGCGACACCAAGCAGTCCCGACAGCGCGACCAGCGGCAGGTAGGCCGCCGGCAACGCGCCGAGAACGGGGACAGTCACGTCGGCCCCGAGTACACCACCGATGGCGGGAGCGAACGGTATTGCGAGGGCGACGAGGCCGTACGCACCCCCACCGGCGAACACGAACAGTGAGCGCCCGTACGCATCAGAGAGTTGTCCGGTGAACAGCTGGCCGATCATGTTCGTTGCCTTCTCGGCAGTGACCGTAATCGCGACGGCGGTCGCGCCGACCGCGAGCCCTCCAGCCATCATCGACGTGCCGGCGTATATCGGGATCCACGTTCTGACCATCGTCACCGCGAAGGCGTACTGGACTCGGAACGTCGAGATGGTGAGGATCTTTCGGTTGACCGCGAGATCCGAGAACGGGAATCCCTCAACACGCGTGGGATCCGGGTCAAGCACTCCCCACGTGACGACCCACGCGAGTATCATCAGGGCTGTGATGATCGTGAACACCGGCCCGAACCCAACGGCATCGTAGATCACGCCCGCGCCGAGCGACCCAACAATTGAAGCCGCAAAGGAGGCCGCGTTCGCCTTCCCGATCTTGTCCGCGCGGGTGCCCACGTCGGCGATCTGTCCGACGAGCGACAGCGTCATCAGCCCCGCACCCGTGACGACGAGCCCCTGTAACGCCCGGACGAGAATGAAGGTGCCGGAGGAGTCGACCAGCGGAAACAGCGCGTAGACGCCCGCGCCAACGCCGAGCACGCCGAGCAACACGAGCCGTTTATCAAAACGGTCGCCAGCCCACGCGAGCGGGATCACGGCGGCCGTCTGCGCGAGTGTGAACCCCGTCGTGTACATACCGATAATGAACCCAGCCGAGACGGTGACGCCGAGTACTGTCGTCGCTTGCGGATCGAGCGTGTTGATGTACGTCGGCAACAGCGTCAACAGCGTGATGAATCCGAATCCTTCGGCGAACCGGGTGAGATAGAGCGCCCAGAACTGTGATCGGCTGTCGGCGTTGCTCACACACGTAGGCGTCCCACCTATTTAAAAGGGATTTCGATCCGAAAGCCGAACGTCACCGGGTGGACGCGGCCGCGGAGTCGGCAAGCCCGACGGCAGAACGGAACCCCTGCTCACGTCGCCGTATTGAAACCCTCGACGACGAGACCGACACCCCGATCGACGCGGTCGGCGTCGGTCCCGACCGCGAGGAGACGGTCGAGTTGGCAAATCTGTTCGACGAGTAGAGCAACCTGATGACGGCTATTCCGTATTTGCGGCTACTCCTCTGAGTCAATCGCGTCCAGCGCCGCCAGGTCCTCGTCGGTCAGCGACAGGTCCGCGGCCGCGAGGTTCGATTTGAGGTGGTCGACGCTCGACGTGCCCGGGATTGGGAGCGTCACGTCGGAGTGATCGAGGAGCCACGCGAGTGCGACCTGCCGAGCCGTCGCGTCGCGGCGGTCGGCGACCTCGCCGAGCGCGTGGGGGGTCTCGTCCCCGTCGACCGCGTACATCGGGCCCCACGGGATGAACCCCACGTCGTTGCGCTCGCAGGCACGCAGCACGTCTTCGTCGTCGCGGTGGCCAACGTTGTACCGGTTCTGGACCGTGGCGATGTCGACGATCTCCATCGCGGTCTCCAACTGCTCGACGGTGACGTTCGAGAGTCCGACGTGGGCGATCTGGCCGGCATCTTTCATCTCTGCGAACGCGTGGACCGACTTCTCGAAGTCTGTGTCGGGGTCCGGGCGGTGGTACTGGTACAGGTCGATCGTGGTGGTCCCGAGCCGATCGAGGCTACAAAGTACCTGGTTCTTCAGGAAATCGGGGTCGCCGTGGGGGAGCCAGTCACCCTCGCGGTTGCGGAGCAGTCCGGCCTTCGACGCGACCACGACGCCGTCGGGGTCGCCGAGCGCCTCACCGATCAGTCGCTCCGAGACGCCCGGCCCGTAGGAGTCGGCGGTGTCGACGAAGTCGACGCCGAGGTCGACCGCGCGTCGGAGGACCTCCTTCGCCTCGCCCTCGTCACCGGGAGTACCGATGATCTCCTCGCCCGTGATCCGCATCGCGCCGAAGCCGAGACGGTTGACCGTTAGGTCGCCTCCGATATCAAACGTCTCGCGTCGGCTGGTGGTGTTCGAAGTCATGGGCGAGCGATCGCGCGCCACGCGGAAAGCTGTGGGGATGGCGGAAGGGGTGCTCTTCCCTGCTCGATCTCTGCGCTCGCTCCAACCGATCGACGTGTTGCGTCCGCCGCTACTCATAAACCGCCCCCGCCTGATCATTAGGTATGGAAGCCGAGCGCGAGGTACTCGACGTGTTGGCCCGGAACGCTCGTGAGGACATCGAGGACATCGCGGCCCAGACGGGGCTTGACACAGCGGCAGTAGCGGCGGCGATCGACTCATTAGAGGAGAACCGTGTGGTTCACGGCTATCAAGCCGTCGTCGACTGGGACCGCGTCGAGGAGGGAAAGATCCGCGCAGTTGTCGAGATCAACGTGGAACTCGACCGCGAAACCGGCTACGAGGAGGTCGCGGACCGGATCGCGAAGTTCCCCGCGGTCGACGCCCTCCACCTCGTTTCCGGCGACTACGACTTCGCCGTAGAGGTGCTCGGCGAAACGATGCAGGACGTATCGCGGTTCATCTCCGAGCAGGTCGCGCCCATGCCCGAGGTTACCCAGACGGTCACCCATTACATTATGGAGACCTACAAGGACGGCGGGATTCGCTTCGCCGACGGCGACGACGACGACCGACTCTCCGTTTCCCCATGAGAACGGCGAACCGCGCCCGCGAACTCCCCGAGTCAGGAATTAGAGAGTTCTTCGAGCTGGCGGAGGCCCGCGACGACGTGATCTCTCTCGGCGTCGGCGAGCCCGATTTCTCCGCGCCGTGGGCCGCTCGAACCGCCGCGATCGACTCGCTTGAACGCGGCCGTACCTCCTACACCGCGAACAGGGGTACGGCCGAGCTTCGTGAGGCCGTAGCCGAGCACCACGAGCGCTACGCTCAGTCGTACGACCCGGCCGAGGAGGTACTCGTTACGACCGGCGCGAGCGAGGCGGTTGATCTCGCGTTCCGCGCGCTTGTGGATCCGGGCGATACCGTAGCGATCCACGAGCCGACGTACATCTCCTACGGGCCGGGCGTCGAGCTCGCCGGCGGCGAGCCACTCTCGGTCCCGACCCACGCAGCGGACGACTTCGCTCTCACCCGCGACCGGCTGGAGGCGGCGGGTGCTGAGGCGGCGGACGTGCTCGTCCTCTGTTACCCGAACAACCCGACCGGCGCGGTCATGTCGGAGTCGGAACTCGCCGAGGTGGCAGCGTTCTGTCGCGAACACGACCTGAGAGTCGTCGCCGACGAAATATACGCGGCGCTTACGTATACCGCCGACCACGCGTCGATCGCGACCCAGCCAGGTATGCGCGAGCGAACGGTCGTCGTCAACGGCTTCTCGAAGGCGTACGCGATGACAGGGCTCCGGCTCGGCTACGCGCTCGGACCCGCCGATGCTATCGACGCGATGAATCGGATCCACCAGTACACGATGCTTTCAGCGCCGACGACCGCCCAGCACGCCGCGTTAGAGGCTCTCCGGAGCTGTGCGGACGAGGTGCGAGAGATGGTCGACGAGTACAACCGCCGCCGTCGACTGGTCGTCTCGCGGTTCAACGAGATGGGGCTCGACACCTTCGAGCCGGGCGGCGCGTTCTACGCGTTCCCCGAGTGTGGCGGCGACGACGAGGCGTTTGCGGAGGAGCTTCTGGAAGCGGAGGGGGTGGCGGTCGTCCCCGGCTCTGTCTTCGGCGCGGGCGGTGAGGGGCATCTCCGGGTGTCGTACGCGACTTCGATGCGAGAACTAAAGGAGGCAACCGACCGAATCGCGTCGTTCGTCGCTAACCGAGACTAGCCGTTCTCGTACCTCCACGCTTGATTGCCTCAACCACGCCGATCAGCACTGGTAAACCGCGGAGAGAACAGTTCGTATCTTGACAGGCTGGTGTTTCCTTCGTATCCTGATCGTTGTTACCAATAAACAATATTAAATAATTGACTCGAATATGTCGACATAGTGATCGGAAATGCCCGTACTCACGCAAGTGGATGTCATCGCCGTTGGGCTACTGATCGCTTCCGTGGCCGGCATCCTCCTCGGTGTGTACCTCGTCGTCTGGGGAGTAAACGGGATTCGACGCGGATTTTCGGTGTGGTCGAACGATCCCATCCCAATCGCCGACGCACATCTCGCTGACGGTACTATCGAGGTTGAAGGAACGGCCGAGTCCCTTGTCGAGACGGTTAACGCTCCGTACTCCGGACGTTCTTGTCTGGCGTATTCGTCAAAGAAAGAACGAAAAGAGCGTGAACGGAACGACGACGGGGACTGGGAGACGAATTGGAAGACGGTGTCAAGTTCGAGCGGGTCCGTCCCGTTCAATGTCGTCGACGAGACTGGGTCGATACCGGTGGATCCGGGTGAGGCGACGCTCGGAATGGACCGCGAGTACAGCAGCCGCTCGGGAGACGTGAGGCGCCGTGAGAACCGCATTGATACGGGTGACGACGTTCACGTTATCGGACAGCGGCTCTCGGTAACTGAGAAGCGTCCCGAACTCGGCGATGCGGCCGAGTACATCGGTGATGGCGACGACGCGCCGACGTTTCGGGTCACGGACGGAAGCGAATTAGAGACAGTCGCTCGAATGTTCGGTCGCTCCGCGGCGAGCGTACTCTTCGGTGTGTTGCTCGCGGGAGTGTTCGTGTTCCTATTTATAGAGACGCTTCCGGAGCTGTGAACCGAGATCGAATTTCCGATCGTTTAGGAACGATTATGATAGACACCAAGTGACATGCCACCATGGAGTTCCAGCTATCCGACGAGCAGCGTCACCTCCGAGACGAGGTCAGGCGCTTCGCCGACGAGGAGATACGGCCGATTGCGACCGAACACGACGTTAACGAGTCGTATCCACACGGGGTCATGGAGAAGGCGGCGGAGATGGGACTACTCGCGCCACACGTTCCGGTGGAATACGGTGGCGTGGGGTACTCTGCGTTAGAGAACGCGATCCTCACCGAGGAACTGTTCGCTGCCGACCCCGGTATCGGACTCTGTGTCTCCAGTGCCGGGTTCGGCGCGGAAGCGATCATGGGTTTCGGTACCGAGGAACAAAAAGAGCGGATCCTCCCGGAGATCACCGCCGGCGACGCCATCATGGGGTCGGCTATTTCGGAGCCACAAGCCGGCTCCGATGTCACGTCGGTGGCAACCCGCGCACGAAAAGAGGGTGATGAGTGGGTGATCAACGGCTCGAAGATGTGGATCACGAACGGAACGGTCGCGGACTACTTCGTCGTCGTCTGCGAGACCGACCCAGAGATCGAGGACCGCTACACCGGTTTTTCACAGATCCTCGTCGAAGGGGACCGAGAGGGACTCACCCGCGAGAAGATTACCGGCAAACTCGGCATCCGCGCCAGCGACACCGCGGAGCTCGTGTTCGACGACGTGCGTGTCCCGGAAGAGAACCTGATCGGCCAACGCGGAATGGGGTTTCTCCAACTCATGGACTTCTTCGACGAGACCCGTACCGCGGTTGCCGCTCAAGGCGTTGGGATCGCCCGCGGCGCGGCCGAGCGCGCACTGGAGTACGCCGAGGAACGTGAGCAGTTCGGCCGGTCGATCTCGGATTTTCAGGCGATTAAACACAAGCTCGCCGAGATGTATACCAATACCGAGGCGGCACGGTGGCTCACGTATCGGTCGGCATGGGCGGTAGATAACGAGTCTGAAGACCTTACGGCGTTGGCGTCGATGGCCAAGGAGTTCGCATCGCGGATCGCCGTCGACATCGCGAATGAGGCCGTCCAGATACACGGGGGCGCGGGGTTCGTCAACGACCACGATGTCGAGCGGTTCTACCGAGACGCGAAAATCACACAGATATACGAAGGAACGACGGAGATACAAAAAAACATCATCGCCCGCGAACTCCTCGACGAGGGGATCTAGCAATACAGAGCCCCGGTCGATGCCGGTAGCCGGACCGTGGACCGACATCTAAATACTCGCGCTCCGATTAGGTTTAGTATGGGAGAGGAACGGACACCGGAGAACCGTCTCAAACAGCAGCGAGACAACCTCCAGCTGCTGAATCAGGTGATGCGTCACGACATCCGCAACGACCTTCAGTTGGTCGGGGCGTACGCGGAGCTGCTCGACGACCACGTCGACGAGGAGGGCGAGCGCTACCTCGAGATCATCAAGGAGAACACGGATAGCGCGGTCGCACTGACCACGACGGTTCGTGACCTCGCAGAAGTGATGCTCCGCGAAGAGGCCGAGCCCGAGCAGGTGTCGCTCGATCATATCCTCTCCCAGCAGGTCGAGGAGCTTCGCTCGGCGTACCCTGAAACCGTCCTCACGGTCGAGGGCTCGTTCCCTGACGAGATGGTCATCGCCGACGACATGTTGAGCTCGGTGTTCCGAAACCTCCTCCAGAACGCGGTCCAACACAACGACGAGACACCACCCACCATCGAGGTGTCGGCTACCGTTGCTGAGGACACCGTCGAGGTTCGAATTGCCGACAACGGACCGGGCGTTCCGGAGCACCTCCGCGAAGAAGTGTTCGGCAAAGGTGAGAAGGGACTCGATAGTCCAGGTGCCGGGATCGGCCTCTACCTCGTCAGGTCGCTCATCGAGACATACGGCGGAGAGGTGTGGATCGAAGACAACGACCCGAAGGGCGCGGTGTTCGTCGTCGAACTCAAACTCGCAGAGTGATCCCACATCCGATCGAGCGGAGTCGTCCAGTCACTCCTCGTCGTACGCCATCGCCACGGAGTTGATACAGAACCGCTTTCCCGTCGGCTCCGGTCCGTCGTCGAACACGTGCCCGAGATGCGAGTCACAGTTCGCACAGCGAACCTCGGTTCGCCGCATCCCGTGGCTCGTGTCCACTGTCGTCGTTACTGACTCCTCCTCGGCAGCGTAGAACGCCGGCCACCCACAGCCGGATTCAAACTTCGTCTCGGCCTCGAACAACACAGTGCCACAGGCGGCACAGTTGTACTTTCCATCGTCCGGATGGTGGTCAACGTACTCACCGGAGAAGCGGGCTTCCGTCCCGCTCTGACGGAGTATTCGGTACTCTTCGTCGGTGAGTCGCTCGCGCCACTCCTCGTCGGTTAGTTCCGTGGGGTCGATGTCCTGACTCGCAGTATCACTCGCCTCGCTTGTGTCGCTCGTTTCGCTCATACCACCAATACGCGCCGCACGGGCAAGGGGGTTGCGCCGTTCGGACGGGAGCCACGCCGCATGAACAGACGATTGCCGCGGTTGATGAGATAGATGCCCAGAAACGAGTCGCCGTCGACGAACGCCTACAGCACGCCCATCTCGCCGAGTCGTTCGGGGAGGTAGGTGTCCGTGACGAAGTCGAGTCCGCGGCTTGCGAGCGACTGCTGTTCGGACTTCTTGCCGATATCGAGTTGGAGCTCGATCTGTTCTTCCCAGTAGTCCGTCTGGAACCGTGGGTCCTCGAGTTCGGACTCCAAGGCGTTGATATCGGAGTCCGCGAGCGGGTCCGAGGGAAGGTCGTACTCGACGATGTCCTCGGGCTGGATCCCGACGTAGCGTGCCTCCGGTGTCGCGAGATACGTCGAGAGGTGTGCGGACTTGATCGAGCCGTACGCGACCGAGCCGTAGATCCGGTAGGACCACGGGTCACCGTCGGCGAAAACGACGATAGGAACGTCGAGTTCGTCGTGAATCCGTTTGGTAATCCGGCGGGTCGCGCGCGCCGGCTGTCCCTTGAGATGGATCACGAGACAGTCGTACGCCTCATCGAACCCGTTTTCGACCAGTCGGTCGCGCATTCCGCCCGTCTCGACGGCGAGCGCAAAGTCGATGTCGTGATCGAGAAACTCGATCATATCCGGGTTATTCGGGATCTGATACCCTCCCTCACCGACATCCTCCTGACAGTGTATCTCGCGTTCTCCGCGGCGGGTCTGCTCACGGAGCTTCAGCGGGCCCATCAGGGTCGCCCCGGACTCCTCGGGACGCATGTGAAAGTCTTCCCGGGTAACGCCGGTGACAACCTCAAGATCTTCAACGAGGTCGTTCGATTCGTCTTGGCTGTTGAACTGTGCCTCCGTGTTGTCCCACGACTCAGAGAGATAGTATAACTCCCGCAGCGTCGAGGATCGGTCCTCTTCCAGCTGGTCGGCCAGGAACTCGATTGTGTACGCCGCTTTCAACAGCTTTCGTGCTCCTCCGACCGAGTTGGCACTTCGGATCGAGGTGCGGTCACCGTAGGTCCAGACGCCGCTCTCCTCGTCGTACTGGATATTGCTTTTCGTCCGGGTCGGAAGCTCCATCTCCGGGATCTTCCCGTCGGCGAACTGGTCGTAGAACTCCGCCGCCAGCTCGATGAGTTCGTCTCGTGCGTCGCTTTCTGTCGTCATTAGGCGTTCACCGTGAGTTTCTCTGTTTCGACGCCGCCGACGCTGACATCGAAGTCCGCGTCGGGGTCGATCGCGTACGTCAGCTCCCGCTCCTCGCCAGAGGGAACCTTAGGGTTCCACTGGACGAACCACTCACCATCCATATCGACGACCGTCCCGTCGGAAAGGTCGGTCGGCTCAGCCGAGACGATATCCGTGATCTCCACGGTCTCGGCGACATCTGAGTGATTCTCGACGACGAGCGTCACT
The DNA here is from genome assembly GCA_964427935.1 of uncultured Halobellus sp. GTDB lineage: Archaea > Halobacteriota > Halobacteria > Halobacteriales > Haloferacaceae > Halorubrum. The sequence continues at coordinate 28,098 of CAYRWH010000002.1, forward strand.
CTCCCGTCCTCAATCTCGCGCTCGACGCCCACGTTGTTCATAATCCGGGCCAGCGCCGCATCGATGTCAGGCCGCGGTCGCCCCGTAACCTCCGAAACCTTATCGGCCATTTCCGGGAGGATTCGTCCGAGAACGTCCTGTTTCTCCCGGCGCTGTTGTATCGAGCGCCGCTTGTTGAGGTACGATTTAAGTTCGCGAGCAGCCTCCCGAATCGCCAGCTCAATCTCATCTTCTATCGCTGGGACGTTTGCCAGTGCGTCTTTCGACTCACTCGTGAACGGCACGTTCGTGGAGGCGACATGGATCGAGATCACGGCCGGCCCGTTCGGCATCCCCGACCCGCCAGGCTGGTCGAGCCCGTAGTTCCGCCAGCCGATCGACCGGATCACGTCCGTCGTCGCACACGCGCCGCGCTGGTACACGAGCGGGACGCGGTTCGCAAACCGGAGCAACTCGACGTTCCCCTCTGCGGGAATCTCTCCGCCGTAGGCGATGCCAGCCTCGACGATAAACGGGTCGCCGCCGTGAACCTCTGCGTCACGCGTCGCCGCCGCGTAAAAGTCAGCGTCGTACTCCTTGCGGAGCCCCGCCTCCACAAGCTCGGCTGTGATAGGCGCGAGACAATCGGTCGGCGGCGCGAGGATGTCGGTGTTTCGCATCGCTTCGAGCAGGTCTGCCGCCGCGTCCCGGTCGCCCGCCACCGTTTTTACCTTCGGCGGGTCATCGGGCACGGTGCGAGCCCGCGCCCACACCGCCTCGGCGACGTTCTCGCGAGCGGTCTCGCCGAACGTCGCGTCGTGTTGCTCGGCCACGAACGCCGCGGCGTCAGCGATCAACCGGTCGAGGTCATCACGGGTGATTCGGCAGGCGTCACCGTCAAGATCCGCGACTCGGCGGGCTAACGCCTCTGCCATCGCTCGCACCGTCTCATCGTCCTTGCGCGTGGAGGTCGCGTCGTCGACAAGTGCGTAGAGGTCAGTGACGAAGACCGACTCAAGGTCATCAGTCTCGTCGTCGCTGGCATCGCCATCTTTGATCTCATCACCAGTCCCGAGTATCGCACTCCACGCGGCCTCGACCGCGTTCTCTCTGACTGTCGACCCGAACGTGCGGCCGGTGTCGGCTTCGACCGTGTCAGCGACGTTGCCAACGATCTCGACCAGTTCCGAGCGTGTAATGTGGTCGTGCGTCCCAACCGTCTCGGCGACCCCTTCCGCGAACGCGGCAGTCGCCGCCGCCCCCTTATTTGCGACGGCTGCCTCGATGGCTGTCTCGATGTCGTCCGCGGCCGCCGCGCTGTCCGCGAGTGTCGACCGTGCGGAGGGTGGCGACCACGCGAGTTCGCGGCCGTAGTACCGATCACGGAACGCGTCGATGACGCTCTTGGCGGTTTTTGCACCAACCCGGGTGAACTCCTCTTGGAGGAATCCGGAGATGGAGTACGACTCTGTCGCCTCCAACATCTTAATCAGCGCGCCGAGTTCGACGCCGTGCGGGTGCGGCCGGATCTCGCTCGTCTCGGCGGGAAGCTCGTCGGTTGCGCGCTCGAACTTCCACGGCTCGTCGAGCCCCGGCTCGCGAAGCTCGATTCTTGCGTGCGGATTGACGACCGCAGTGTGTTTGATGTAGTCGTGAAGCTGCTGGCGAGCGCGCATGTTCGCTTCCATCTCCAACTCGATTCGAGTGCCGTGGGGCCGGTCCCAAGAGGTGGTCTCGTCGACGCTGATCTCCGGCTCGTTCGTGTCGGTATCGATGATCAACTCGAAGTACTGTGCGTCGGACTGGCCTTTCGGTCGGGAGGTGATTTTCGCCGGCTGCCCCGACGTGAGCTGTGAGTAGAGTACGGCCGCTGAAATACCGATTCCCTGTTGGCCGCGGCTGTTCTTGACGCTTAGTGCGCCCTCGTTGGAAACGACGAAGTTCTCATCGGATCCGGATTCGCCCGGAACGGAGATGTCGTACACGTGTTCCGGCGGCTCGGTCTCGGTCACGTTCTTCACCGAGAGCAGGCACATGTCCGTGTCCGTGATCCCGTGTAGGTCCGTGACTGTCTCCCAGAGCGATTCAAGCGAGCCGGTCGCAAAGCCGCCGTCGTCAAGAAGACCGTACTCCCGTAGGTTGTGTGCGTATCTCGGCTCGTCAATCCGTTCTCCGTCCAGAGCGCGCTCGATCAGCGAGGCGTATGTTTCCGCGTGCTCCCGACTGGATCCGATTCCGGTACCCATCAGTAACCCGGGAATCGTGTCCGGAACCGTCTCGGTACCGGGGTCGCTGACGCGTACGTCGTCGAGCAGTGTCGTCGGGACTCGTTTGTACTGCTGTGTCCGCGGTGACTCCGAGCTCTTGAGCGCGTCGACGACATCGATATCCGAACCGTATACTTTCGTCCGATATTTCGCGGATACATCGTCACTGTATCCGTTCTCATCCTCCCGGACCTCCGTGCTTGCGAGGACGCCCTGCATGTTCCAGAGCGTCGAGAGCTGCCGTGCTAGCGTCTCGCTTCGTGTCGTGTGAGAGAGCTCGTTGTTCGGGTGGGTATCGGATCCGTCTCCCTCGTAGAGCGCTCCGATGAACCGACGCTGGAGGTCTGAGTCGAGATCGAACACGAACCCAGGGATCCGCTTGTTCTCGGCGGCGTCGCCACAGACGGACTTCAGGAACATCGCCAACGGCGAACCAAATGTCTTCACGCGCGTCGAGTTGCGTTCCCGTTGGACTGTTGTCGTCGATCCGCCGATCGTCTCTACCGCCCGTTCCGTCGCCTCGATCAGATCCGATTCGTGGCTTCCGAACGTGAATCCGACCTGTCGCGGTCCCGCGTGTCCCTCGGATACGTAGTACGCCAGCATCTCCACCAACGATTCGTCGACCGGGAGTGACACCGGTACTCCCGTCTCCTCGCCGCCGACCTGATACGTCTTGAATTCACAGTCGGTCGCTTTCTCTTCCCATCCGAGTTCCAAAACCGTCTCTGCCGGGAGGTACCCCTTCTGTAAGTAGTTCTGATCGAGGCTGTCTTTCAGAATCTCGACGCCGTCGTATCGGTAGTAAGTCCGCTCTCGGTCGCTTTCGTCCGAAGGCTTCCGGCGAACCGTCTCCTCCGTCCGGAGCACTTCGAGCGTCTCTCGATCGAAGCCGTAGACGTAGACACGCCGATCGGCGAACTCGCCGGGGTCGACGTGTTTGAGGAGATTGATTTCGTCGACCTCCCGGTCGGTCGACGGAAGGGAACGGGGCGTGAGGAGTGTGTCACCGGATTCGAGCTCACCGGCCTTCACTTCGCGTGTGCTTCCGTTTGAATCGACACTGAACACGCTGTGGTTCCCGGTAACCTCGACCGTTCTCCCCCTTTGTGTCTCTATTTTGTAGGTTCGCTCGTCCGTCTCGTGACGAATCGCGTGAGTGACCGGCTGCCAACTCATCTTCTGTGTCTCGCGGTTGAACGACGGGACCTCGATCGGGTCCGGAACCGGAGCCGTTCCGTCGTCGTCGGGGAGGTACGCATCACAGAGTACTCCGATCGGGACGTACTCGACGTTCCCGTCCCGTCTGACGAGCAGTTGTTGGTCCGGAGTCAGTGACTGCTCACGTTTGTGGAACCGCGAACCATACAGTAGCTTCCCGAACACCTTCGGGAGTTGCTCCTTGGTGATCCCTGGCCCGTTGTCCTCGATCACGAGGCGGTAGTAGTCGCCGACCTCCGTGATCTCGACGTAGATGTCGGGGAGGATCCCCGCTTCCTCGGTCGCGTCGAGGGCGTTGTCGACCGCTTCCTTGACGGCGGTGACGAGCCCGCGAGCGCCCGAGTCGAACCCGAGCATGTGCTTGTTCTTCTCGAAGAACTCGGCGATAGAGATCTGGCGCTGGCTCTCGGCCAACTCCTCCGCGATCCCCTCGTCCTCGCCGAGACTCGACTGGAAGGACGTCATTCGGTACTCCTACGTTCCACCGATGGGGTTAAAAACAAACCGGCAGCGAGGCGGAAGTGGAACGCTCCGTTTGGAGTGCTCTCAGGCGGCTTCCCTCGGAAGTGTGTGACCCATAGACGCTGATGGTGGGTAGGGCGACAAGCACTACCGACGCGCCGACCGATTATTTGTGCTCGCCGCCACCATCTGAACCCCGAGAGTAAATTACCATGGGGACCGAAGCGTCCGTACGAGCGATTCCCGATCGATGACTACAGAAAACACCGACACGGAGACGGACGAGGAATCCCGTGAGAGCGTCGCCGATAGAACTGACGAGGGCGTCGGCAATGATGCGGCGCTCAACGAGGAGCCCGATACGATCCCGACCGACCACCCCGTCGTGTTGTTTGACGGGGTCTGTAACCTCTGTAACGGCGTCGTTTCCTTTCTTATTCCGCGGGATCCGAAGGGGAAGCTCCGGTTCGCATCCCTCCAGTCCCCGGTCGGACAAGCCCTACTGGAGCGACACGGCTTTCCAACCGAGGAGTTCGACTCGTTCGTCCTCGTCGAGGGCGACAAAACGTACACGAAGTCGGGTGCCGCGATCCGGATCGCGGAGCTGATCGGGTGGCCGTACCGGATTGGTACACTCGGCCGCGTCATCCCGAAATTCGTTCGCGACCGCATCTACGACGTGGTCGCGAGCAACCGGTACGACTGGTTCGGACGGAAAGACCAGTGTATGATCCCGGACGAGGACGTCAGCGACCGGTTCCTCTCGTAGTGCGGGGTCAGAGGCCGAGTTCGGTCCGGAGACGGGAGAAACCAACGCCTGCTGTGTCGTCGATACCAGAGCAGCGCTCAAAAGACGCCGGCGATGAACGCGAGTCCCATTGCCACAAGTACCGTCGCGGTTAGTAGCGGCAGGTACGGCGTGTACCGTTCGACTGTCTCCCGATGGCGTTCGTACCCCGCAATCAACACCAGCGTCGGAACGAGAATCGCGACGATGACCGCGAGCGAGTACACGAACATAAGCTCCAAGCAGTAGGCGGTTCCGGCACAGATAGCGAGGATCTGGATCGGCTCTTCGTGGGCGAAGCCTAACAGAAGCGCTGTCGTCCCGAGCGCCGCGATCCCTCGCTCGGCGTCTTCCTCTCGCAGATGACGATGGTTGCCGCCAAACAGCCGATTTCGGATTCGGGCCAGCCATCCGTTCGTGGGGCGTCCCGGGGACCGTCCTAGCTCGTGGCCGTGTGTGGAGTCGTGGCCGTGTTTGGAGTCGTGGCCGTGTTTGGAGTCGTGGCCGTCGTCGGAACCATCTGCGTGGTCGTGGTCGGAACCACCTGCGTGGTCGTGGGTGGTGCCGTGGTTGTGGGTAGTGTCGTGGTCGTGGGTGTGACCAGTTCCGTGCCCACCGGTCCGGTACTCGTGAATCCCGAGCAGAACGAGCATTGTTCCAGCGACGTATCGCATCCATGGGCCTTCGGCGAACGCCGCGAAGCGACTGAACCAAAAGTACGCCACCACGAGCGCGATACTACTGATCAGATGTCCGACGCCGAGCACGAGCGCCGCGGCCGCCCCGTACAGCCACGTCCGCGAGCGGTTTAGCCCGTATGTCGCGGCGATCGGCCACCCGTGATCGGGGAGCACGCCGTGGACGACCCCAATCGCGACGACGCCGACGACCAGACCGATATCCATACCAAATCCTCCGTGGAGACGACACAAAGACCCTGTTAGCACCGATCTACGTGGATCGTAATACGGCTCGTGGGATGACCATAGCATCCATTGGTGTACCCCACAAACGACACGACAAGCGAATGCGTACCAGTTTCAACATTCCGGACGACGTACTCGACGAGTTCGATCGGACGTGGCAGGCGGAGGGGTTTGACTCCCGGTCGCGGGCGGTACGAGAAGCGATGCAGGAGTATATCGAGTCACACACCGAGTTGGAGGCAGTTTCGGGTGACGTGACTGCGACACTCGCGTTCGACTACCGGCACGAGGACGTGATCCGCGAGCTACACGGCGTCCAGCACGATTTTCAGGATGTTATCACAACGACGAGTCACACACACGAGGGGGACTGGTGTCTGGAAACGGTGTTCTGTCGCGGCGAAGCGGACCGGGTCCGTGAGCTCGTGTATCGACTCCGAGACTTCGACGCCGTGGGGCGGGTGAAAGTTCTCTCCCTCCGTTTGTGACCCGGCCGATGACGCTGCGTGGACGGACAGTCTGATCCGGCTTTGTTGAAATCCACTAGAGATGACAGGAGGTGCGTGCTGAATAGAGGGCGCGAATACAGCGGTATCCCCGGCTCAATCCACGAAAAGAGTGATTGGTCAGTACAGGGGGCACACGTACCGGTGTCAAGCACAAAGTTGTCCACAATATACTACTA
>CAYRWH010000003.1:0-31460 GCA_964427935.1 uncultured Halobellus sp.
GGACAGAGCATCGCGGCGTACGACCCGCGCTGTATGAAGGGGATGGCGATCGCGTTTGCCACCTCGAACCGCGGTGCGTGTCACCTCCGCGGGTACACGCCCGCGGCCGAGATCCTTGGAATTCCCGAGAAGGTTGACCCGTACGAGTGGGAGGGGAAGGGTGAACTCACCGCCACCTTCCAGGATCTCCACGCGATCTCTGACTCCTTTGATATCTGTAAATTCAACGCGTTCGCGGAGGGGATCGAGGAGTACGTCCTCCAGTACAACGGGATGACTGGCCGCGATGTTACCGAAGACGAGCTGTTCGAGATCGGCGAACGGATCTACAACCTCGAACGCTACTACAACAACCTCGCCGGCTTCGACGGAGAAGACGATACGCTCCCCGGACGATTCGTTGCGGGCCACCCGGACGCAATTCCGGGAAGCGGCGCGAGTGAGGGGGAACTCGCCGAACTCGACCTGATGAAAGAAGAGTACTATGGACACCGTGAGTGGGTCGACGGCGTCGTTCCGGACGAGAAGCTCGACGCGCTCGGCATCGATATCGGCCCCGGAACCGGCGTCTCTGCGGGTGATTCTGCGGCTCCTGCTGACGACTGATCGCCTGACTTCGACCGGGTAGCCGATCCTCTCAGTTTTGCAAGAGCGTTGTTTTCAAGTAATCACCCCGGGTAATCGATGGCATGGTCCACGATCCGCTCTCCCCTCGGGAGGCAGCCGAAACCCGACTCGGAAACGTCCTCGTTCTGTTCAGTGTCCTGACCTTCGCCTATTCGCTCGCAATAGTTGGGAACGTATTGGTCGGCCTCTGGTCACTCGTCGCGCTAGCCGGGGCCTATGTCACGTACCGAACCCTCGCAGTTGCCGACTCGTTTGCGGATGCCGCTCAGCGGTACGCGGCTGTCCGCGAGCAGGAAGCAGATGTTGTGGCGGAGGAAACGCCCCACGAACTCGACAACTCAATCGAACGAACGACCACGCAACTAACCGATCGCGAAGAATAGTCGAACTAGCAGCCGGCCGTGCTCCTTTCTACACCTCCCTCACATATTATACCTCCTTCCACCCTTGCGCGCGCTTCAACGGACCTCTTAGGTCCCACATCGTTGAGCTGTCGTATGATCTCTGAATGCTTCCGGACCTAGCGTTCGATACAAATTTATATATCGAAATGAGGTTTATGTGTCTCTGCTGCGTCGAAGGCTTGACATCTGCGATTAATATGTAAACCAATATTTTGGAACTATAGGAGAACAGGAGTCCGGAACGATTACAGTCGGAGACGAGTCATCAGAACACATGACAAAGTCCGACTGGGGCGATTGGCTGCCACGTGCGGTCGCAGAAGCGGACCCTGACACCGTTGCGCTGTGGTATCTCGGCTGTAACGGCTTCGCAATCAAGGGTCGAGACGGGACGGTGCTCTGGATCGATCCCTACGTGGGAACCGGCGACCCACCGCGAACGATCCGGATGGTCCCGGTCCCATTCGACCCGGCCGACATCGACGATGCGGATGCGGTGTTGGCGACCCACGAGCATACCGACCACGTTCACGGGCCGTCACAGGCACCAATTCTGGCGAACACCGGCGCGGAGTTCATTGCCCCGGACGACTCGCTCACGGTCGCACGAGAAGACGAGCGCTGGACCGACGAGTGGGACGTTGACGACCAACAGTTCCTCGAAGTTGCCGAGGGCGACGAACTCCGGATCGGCGAATTCACCGTCCACGTCGTCGAGGTCCACGACGCGGACGCGACCCACCCGGTGGGGTACGTCATCGACCACCCAGACGGAACGGTGTTTCACGCGGGCGACAGCAAACCATCTCCGACGTTTGAGTCGCTTGCCGCCGAGTACGACATCGATATCGGCATCCTCGCGTTCGGGTCAGTCGGAACGATATCAGACAAAGAGACCGGCGAACCAGTACGAACGAAGTGGTACAGCGACGAAAACGAGATTGTTGCGGCCGCGAGCGACCTAGAACTCGACCGACTGGTGCCGACACACTGGGACATGTGGAAGGGACTTACCGCCGACCCAACCGCACTTCACGACCATGTGCGAAGCTTCGAACACCCGTCTCAGCTTTCGGTTGTCGAGATCGGCGACCGGATCGACCTGTAGCTCTCTCAGCCGCGGATGGGACGACGTAGTGGTTATCGTCCCTGAGATATCGCCCGTGGAATTTAAGCCCTTGCTTGTGGACGTTTCTGTATGAACGAACGGACGGCGGAGGCGACGACGACCGTCGAAGAGGACGGAATCAGGGTGGAGAAGTCCTTTACCGACGACGCGTTTCCGGTTCCCGCAGTGATGTACGACCTCTCTTCAAGCCGTGAGGACGCCGTGCGCGTCCGGATCGTCGATAGAATCCCGGACGAGTTCCCGATGGACCGGGTGGGGTTCCACCCGGACTACGAGAGCGAAAACTGGACGGCTTATAAGGACCACCGTGTGGAGTTCGAACGCGTCCTCGAACCAGGAGATTCGGTCGAGACCGTGTTCGGGATCCGTGACGACGACCCCGACCTCGAAGGATTCCTCGGAGCACCGGTCATCGAACACGTTCCCGTCGGAGAGGAGATTGAGGACGTTCTCGGCACCAGTGAAACCGACGCAGTCCGAGAGGTGCTGTCGGGCGACCGAGAGACGCTCCCCGGAATGGAAGGCGTCTCAGAGGCGGAATTGACATCTGACGAGGTCGAGCCGGAACCGGCCGAAGAGACATCACCGCTTGAGGAGGACACGGATCCTACTGTAGAAGAGCCGACAGACGGGGAAACGGCGTCGACGCCGGAACACGAGGATACCCAAACACCCCGCCCCCGTGACCTGGCCAGTACGACCACATCCGCTGTCACGCAGCGTGAGGAGAGCTCCGAACCGAGCCAAGAACCGACCGAAACGGACGACTCCGTCACGGAAGACACGGGGCCAACGGACACGACGCCCGAGGAGGAAGAGCTCGACCCGAGCCCGGAGACGCCTCCAGAAGGGGTTGCCTCCGCGCTTGCCGACGAGATCCGCTCGGGTGACGTTGACGAAGCGGACCTACAAGTGCTTCGTTCGGAGCTCGACGTCGGCGTTCCACGGAGCGTCGACGTTAGAATAAGCCGTCTGCAGTCGAGCGTCGCGGACATTGAGGCGTACGCGGACGCGCTCGCGGAGTTCATCGATGAGGAAGGCACTGCCCGCGAAATCCTCGACGGGATTGATGCCCGAGTCGACACCGTCGAAGACGAAGTCGGCGCGCTCGACGGTCGGGTCGCGGCAGGAGAACGTGCACACCGCGAACTCGCGACCGATGTTCTCGAAGTCGAGGACACGGTTGACGAAGTCGAGGCGTCAGTCACTGCGGTCGAAACGTCGGTTGATGCTGTCGAGTCGTCGGTTGAAACGGTTGAAACCGACGTGTCCGACCTCCAAACCGAGATGGGAGATGTCGAGGAGACGGTCACTGCGGTCGAAGATTCGGTTTCAGCGGTCGAAGACACTGTTCACGAGGTCAAAGAAACCGTGGGTGGCGTCGTTGAGGACGTTGCCGGGGTTGAGGCAGAGATCTCGTCGCTCGGTGACGAGATGGACGACATTGATGACGATGTCGAAACCCTGTACGAGGAGGTTGACGACGCCGCGGCGGCAGCCGAACGGACGGACGAGCGAGTCGACGGCGTTGAGGACCGACTGAGTCGGTTCGACGAGGAGTTCGACGACCTCTGGGACGACCTCGCCGAGGTCGACACGCGGCTAACCGACATTGAGGATCGACTCGGAGACGACTTGGAGGACGTGGACGACGAGTTGGCGGCGATCAACGACCATTTGGAGGAACTCGAAGCATTCAGAAAGCGTCTCAACGAGGCGTTTGGCCCGTAACACCGGGGTTCCATCTCTCGGGACCGAAGCGCAACCCGTTTTGCCGACGGCAACTCATAAGGTGTAATGACCGAACCGCTACCCGTCGCCGTGCCCCGAAAGGGTCGTCCGCTTGAGGCTGTCCTTGAGCGGCTTGCGGACGTCGGCGGGACCGATCGGTTAGGAGAGATTGCCGACACCGTGAGCAACACACTTCGATACGAAAAAGCGGTTGCGAAAGGGGAAGTCAACGCAGATCAGGGGCCGTATCACCGACTGGCAGAGTATTCGGACCCGAACGATCCTCGAAACCCGGAGTTCACGCTGCTTCGTGATGATCGTGAGGGCAAGCCACGACGGATCGTCTTCGACTCGGCGACGGTATCGGTTGATGGCGTTGATCTCATGCTCGTCGGTCGCGAAGAACCGTTTCGTGCTCTTCGAACCCACGAGTTCGCGTTAGGGTTCGACTCCGCCGATCTCGTACTGGAGGAGGTCGTCGAAATCAGATCGACCGGTCTCGGTGGGCTAGCGGATGTTAACGAACGGATAGACCCTATGGACACCGACGTTCGAGTCGTGAGTGGACTCGGAGATACGGTGTATCACACGCTGATGGGACAGCCGGAAGAGATCCCGCCAGGGACCGCGTTGGATCGCGAATTCTTAGCGGAGTACGACGGCCAGATCTGTATCTCTCCACGGTACGAACGGCTCGTCACTGCGGTGCTCGGAACGGACGTGATTTCCGATGTGGAGTTCGTCTACCCAGATCCCGATGCGCCCGAGGAAGCGACCATCGCTGACACTGGGGTAGGCGTCTACCTCACGGTGAGCGGATCGACGGCGCGCAATCACGGGCTCGTCCTTGGCGAGCACCTCTTTCCCAGTGAGACCGTTGTGATGCGTAACACGGCCGAGGACCATCCAGCTCTTGAATCCGCACTACGGCTCTTCCATGGGGTCGGATCGGATTCGAAAATACCAATATAAATCCACTACCGCCAAATACCGTCATATTATTTTCACCCGCCTTTTGGCAACCCCGAGTACAATATATCGCGGCATGTTGTTTACAAGATCGAACACAGACGGGCTGCTCCATCGGCTCGATCAGTTTGTGTCCACCCGGTTGAGCCCCGTACACGAGAGCTAGTGATACTGACAATCATGGCTGTCCGTATCGTAACCTCGCTCGTGATAGCAAAGGCCCCACGACGGTTACAGTTATTTAAAAAGAACGCCCGGCTGAAGCCGTGGAAAGAGTTCAAACCACGGACCTCTGCCAGTTGTCGTGTTCATAACCCTGAGCAATCTGAACCCGTTCGGGCCATTACGCCGGATCCGACCTTAGTCCGCTATATGTTAACACATTGTAACGATCTGGTGGGTTCTACGGTTCGTGACCAGCATTGGGCTGAGACAGCTAAGCAGGAACCCACCCACTCACTACGAGTAGCGTTAGAGAACACGTATAGTATATCTCACATTCAAGTACTATAGATTGCTCTTTATAGCTCTATCAAGTAAGATATAAAGTAATTTCTCGGCGGTATAGGGGTCCATAGAACGGTATAAGTGACCTTATCCCAGAATGTGGGACACATTCAAGTCGATGGGCTGAGTGACTCAATACGAGATGAGCGAGGACCGACGGTCGGTAAAAACGTACGTACCTGCCGATCAAAAACTTGAGTGGCAGCGACAGGCCAACGAGATGGGAATGTCACAAAGCGAGTTCGTTAGAACGATGGTACAGGCCGGGAGGCGTGGATTCTCTCTCTCAGAAACAAGTAACTCCGAGGAGAGTGGTTCTCCGGGCTCGAACCCAAGGGGACACGGCCTCGAAAGCCGGATCGAATCGGCACTCACTGCCGGACCGCTCTCTTGGGAAGAGCTCGTCGACGCCGTGTTTGACGACTTCGAGGACCAACTGGAGGAGACGCTCGAATCGCTACAGGACCGCAACCGCGTCCGGTACAACGGACGTCGAGGAGGATACACGCTCGTCGATGAGTAGTCGCCAAGCCACGGAGACTCCGGAAGATCCCATCGGATACTTTATTGAGGACCTGACGTACCACGGCAAGACGGAGCGCACAAGAGAGTCGTATGAGCGCGTTCTGCGACGATTCGAGGCGTTTCTACCCAAGGAGACGACACCTGCGACAGCGTCACACCGAGACTGTATGTCCTTCGTTCACTCGCTTCGTGGTGATGTCGCGGAGAGCACGGTCGCGACGTACGCGGCGTATCTCCACCGATTCTACGGGTACATGACCGAAATCGGTGCCTTCGATGGAAACCCGATGACACTCGTAATGGAAGAGATGGACGAGGCAGTTGACAAAGACCCCGCACGTCGAGACGTTTCCGTCCCTGCGATGCGCGAGTTCGTGGCTGGGATCAACCATCCACTACACCGCGCAGTCGTCGTCACGCTGTTAAAAACCGGAATCCGGGTCGGCGAACTGTGTAATCTAGACCTGCGTGATATTTCCATTACGGATCCGGAACTCGAAGCCGCTTACTCGCTTGGAACACGACCGGCACTCACGGAGCGACCGAACTCGTTGTACGTGACTCCCGACGCGAGCGTCGGCGAGGAACTGAATGGGGAACTCCGGACCGCATCGAACAAACGGAAGCGAGCCACTGTGATCCCCGTCGATGACGAACTCCACACGGTTCTCAAACGATGGCTCGCGATACGCCCGGATACGACCTCGGTTGCGGAACCGTTGTTCGTCGGTACGGCGGAGGGATGGGGGGAACGGCTCGATCCCCAGTCGGTTCGACACATTGTCGAACGATACGCCCGGGAGAGAGGATGGTACCGGACTGGGGGCGGTGCCGGAGAGAATGTCACGCCTCATTACTTCAGACACTTCTTCACGACTCATCTCCGGGATAGAACTGGTGACCGCGGGGTCGTGAAGTATCTGCGAGGCGATGTCGCGGACGACGTTATCGATACGTACACGCACAACTGGGGAGACCAGGTCCGAGAGACCTACGAAGCGAGCGTGTATCGCCTGCTAGACTGATTCACTCGAATCCGGAACCTTCGTGAACGCCCGTCTGGCCAATTTCGTTGGATACAATCGGACGAGATTACGTCTCGGATAGGACTGATATATCATATGTCGCTATATCCAATTTGTCTCGAAGCAAAAACTGTGAGATCACTCGTCACGGCAGTGACGGTCCTCCTTCAGTAGCCTGTCACAGCGAGCGTGCGAGTGAGTTCGACACGGCGTCTTCTCTCCGCTTGGCGACGCCGGTACGCATCACGCCGATTGAGGAGTTCAATCAGTTTGAAATAGCGCTCGACTCGGCTTTTTTAGTCGGTTAGTCGTTAGGTTCCTGTTTTACAGTCCGTAGACGACGTTTTCACCGACAGCCATGTGAGAGAACAGCGTCGGGCGGTGAAAGACGATACCGACGTTCCGTTGTTCAGGGAGGGCGTCCGTGACACTGCTCCCGTATCAATACGTCACACGTGCTCTGGTAGGAAAGCGAAAGAGCGTTGATCCGGCGCATCCAATTGGCGGACAATGGGCGACAACTCACCAAGTGGTGACGACACGCTGACTGCTGACGGGTCATCGACGGATAACGATGACCGTGTAATCCCGCTCCTTCGAGAGGCGCGACTCGCTTTTGGAGCCGTCCTTGTCGAAAACGAATCACGACTCGTCGAGTGCCTCAACCGCGAACGGTTTACGGATAACGACCCGGAGACAGTGCTTGCGACGGCTGTAACCAGCGCCAACGCGGATCTCGTCCCGTTCATCACGGAACGACGCGACGAAACGGAGAACCGAGCCGGAGATACCACGCAGGGGAAGACGGACGGCGAAATCTTCGATCCCCCAGAAATCGACTCTTTTGAGGAACTCATCTCCGCGATCGAAGCGGGTCACACGTTCTACCTCGTGTCGAACAGGGGTCCAAGAGAGTGGAACCGCGTTCGACACACGGAGGCCGACGAGATGCCACGGTACCGCGTCGCTGACACGGTCGTCACGGCAGCTACCGAGCGCATCGCCGGCTTCCCCGAGAGTGTCGACCGAACAAACATTGAGATCATCAACTGGAACGGCTGACTCCTTTTCGGTCAGTCTAGGGGCTCCCGACCTCCACCTGCTCCGGTCCCATCCTCACTCGTGTTTTCTTTGTCCCCATCTGGACCGCTCCCAGCCGCTCCCGCTTCGTCAGTCACCATTCGTGTCACCTCCGGGTCGGCTTCCGGGGAGGCAACCGTCGGCGAGTTCGGGTCGTTTGGACCTAACCCTGCTTGCTCGGCACGATTGACCGCGCCGACGCGGTCGACGACTCGGTCACGGAGATCAAAAAACTGCTCGCCGGCTGGTGTTTCCTGTAACACGGTGACTGGCTTATCCGCGTCACTGCCGGACCGGATCTCCGGATCCATCGGGATCTCGGCCAACAGTGGAACGCCGAACTCCGCAGCGATGTCAGCACCGCCTCCGCTCCCGTACAGTTCGTGTTCGTCCCCACAGCTTGGACACCGAAACGCACTCATGTTCTCGACGATCCCAAGCACGGGCGTCCCGCGGTCCTGGAACATCCGGATCCCCTTCCGAACGTCCTCCAAAGCGATATCCTCTGGAGTCGTCACGACGACAGCCCCAGTCACGGGAACGCTCTGTAACAGCGTGAGCTGCTCGTCACCGGTTCCCGGCGGCAGGTCTACGAGCAGATAATCGAGGTGTCCCCAGTCGGTCTCCTCAATGAGCTCAGAGAGCAGCGTGTCGATCATCGGACCACGCAACAATGCAGGGTCGGTGTTGTCCTCGGAGAGGAACGCAATGCTCATCAGCTTGATACCGTCGGCCTCTGGCGGCACGATCTTCCCGTCCTCGCTCAAACCGGGCTTGGCCTCGATCCCGATCATACCTGGCACGTTTGGGCCGTAGATGTCGGCATCAAGCAGCCCGACCCGGGCTCCCATCTCGGCGAGGGCGGTGGCGAGGTTTGTCGCCATCGTCGTCTTCCCGACGCCGCCTTTCCCCGACGCAATCGGCACGACGTTCCGGACATCGGGCAGAGGGCTGTTCGGGTCCTTCCACGAACGGCTCACGGTAACGTTCGGCTCCAGCCCAATCGCCTCTATCTCCTCGCGGATCCTGTCGCCCATCCCCCTCTCGTCGCCCGAGTACGGCGCGTTGAACGACACGGCGACCGTCGCCACCCCGCCCTCAACACGCACGTCGTCGATCAGCCCAAGCGTCACGATGTCCTCGCCGAGGGCGGAATCTTCCACCGTTCTGAGCCGTTCACGAACCTGGACTTCATCGGGGGTCATCGGCGTCCACCTCCTCAAGAACGGTCAACACGCCGTCGTCGGCCCCATCGAGTCTGTTGAGCCGGTCCGCGAGTCGCTGCCCATCGGACTCGACAAACCACTGTGCCTCGTCGGCGAGTAACCGATAAAACTCGGTGTCGGCGCTCTCGCGCATATTGTTGGCGAGTTCTGAGATCCACCGACCGAGGTGGTCCGCGAGGAACTCGTACTGACGTTCGAGGTAGCGTTCAGCCGCCCCAAACTCACCGGCATCAAGCGCTTCGGCTTCCGTCTCGACGAGCAGGAACGTGAATTCCAGCTCCGCAGCGACGTGATCGGCGGGCTCGTCGATGTCGACGTCGACGCCAGCATTGGTGTACACGGTCCGCACCGCGGCGGTCGAATCCGTCATCACGCGTTCCTCGTTGTCGACGTACACCGATTCGTATGGTGGGGCCTCCAGATCGAACGGGCCGACGAAGAGGCGGGCGTGATCAAGCGTCAGATCCGTCGCTCCCGCCGCGGCGTCGGCGAGCGCATCGGCGGCAATGTCGACATCTGCTTCGCCCGTGCCCGCCAGTCGGTCCAGACCTCCCTCACCGGGCGGCTGAAACAGTGCCGCGAGCAGACTGTACGTGTTCGCTCGACGTCGTTCAGCGGCGACCGTCTCTTCGTGTCGTTCGTCTGTTGTGTGTTGGTGTGTCATGGTTGTTGATCAATCCGCGCGTGCTCTCCGCTCCGTTCCTCCGACGGACCGGATCCCTGAACGGGAGCTCGTACCGGGTTACCGTTTCTTGATGTCGACCCAGACGTCGCCGTAGAAGACCGAACTCCCGCTCAGCCGGTCGTACTCCGCGCCGATGATCTCGTTGTTCGAGCCCCCGCGGGCCTCCTCGCCGAACTCCTCGGACGCGATTTGACCGTAGGCCCAGTGGCCCTGTCCCCACGTCTTGGCAATCGTCCCCGGACGGACGCCCTCCCAGAGCTTGACTTCGGATTCGATCGTCCCGGCGGGCGATTCGATCGCGACCTCGTCTCCGTCCGCTAAGCCGAGCGCCTCTGCGTCACGTGGGTTGATCTTGGCGAGGTCCTTGTGCGGTTCGTCGCCCGGGTTGACATCTTTAAATTCGTGGAGCCACGTCGTGTTTGCGGAGCGTCCCTCGCGATTGAGCCGGTCCTTGTAATCGACAAATTTGAAGGGGTAGTCGGACTCGTCACCCATCCCGTACGGCTCCTCGTAGTGGGGAACGAACGCGTCGGGTGCGTCCGGATCGTCGACACGGCCCTGGTAGTTACACGTTGCTAGGACATCGTCGACATCCGTATCGTGGCGCTCGGCGTGTCCTTCGAGGGCGTTTCGCAGGGTCTCCCCGTCAAACTCGAAGACGCCTGTATCGGTGTCGAACTGGCCGCCTTCCGAGGGCCAGCGATGACGGAACTCCCACTCCTCGGTGTGCCAGATGCCCCGCTCACGGAACTCAACCCAGTCGCTGAACTCCTCGCCGCCCGGCCAGTCAAACTCGTTCTCGCGGTAGTCGGGATCCCAGATCGGCTGGGTCCGATGTTTGATCGCGTTCCGCGAGAACGCCTGTGCTCGGAGTTCGCGTGACCGGAAGTCGTCACCCGGAATCTCGTCACGGAGCGACTCGCCCGTTTCCGGATCGGGGTACTGCTCGTCGAAGAACTCCAGCATATTTTCGAACCCTTTGTCAGCGAGCGCTTCCGCCAGCAGGTACGGGATCTCCGTTTCGTCGGTCTTCACGTCCCACAGGCGGCCATTGTCGAGGACATCTGCGGGGTCGTCCGGGTCGTCGGCCAGCACAGGGGTGTGGAGGTTGATCGTCCGGCGACGTGCGCCGTCACTTCGGAGCTGACCCCACCGCTCGAACTGGTGATGAGTCGCTGGTAGAATCAGGTCGGCGAACCATGCGGTTTCACTCGCGTGGGTTTCGATCGTCGCGTGGAACGGAATCTTTTCGAGTGCCTCCTCCCACCGTTGGCTCTCGGGGTTCGAGAACGCGAAGTTGTTCCAGTACGAAATCAGCACGTTGATCTCGTTGGGATCCTCGTCGATGATCCCGTCCGCAGCGTTGTTGGTGACGACGCCGCCGCCGGATTCGCCTCCCTTGAGTGCCGGGAACTCCAGCCGGCCGCGCTGATCGATTTTCTCGTTGTCGAGCCCCGATTCAGCGGTCTCGTCGATGTACGCATCGGGGGCGGGAAGGTCTTCGACGCCGGTGCTGGGCGTATACAGCGTGCCGCCGCGGTTGCCGACCGACCCGACGAGTCCGTTTAGGGCGTGGATCGCCATCGCAGTGTAGCTCCCGCGGATCTGCATACAGGGGCCGCCGCCGAGCCACGAGATTGCGTTTGGTCCGGCCTCGGCGAACTCTACTGCGACGCGCTCGATCTGCTCGGCCGGAACGCCGGCCCGCTCTTCAGCCCACTCGGGCATTTTATCCACCAGTTCCTCGTTCCACCACTCGACGACCCCCTGACTGTTTTCGGACTCCTCGAACGCTTCGGGGTCGACCTGCTCGCCGGGGACAAAGTGGTTCTCGCCGTCCGCAAAGTCGCCGACGAACCCGCGGTGCCACAGCCCCTCACGTAGGATGACGTGCGCCATCGCCGAGGCGAGCGCGCCGTCCTGTCCGGGTTCGACCGGAAGCCATTCGTCCGATTTCGTCGCCGTCGAGGAGAGCCGCGGCTCGACGACCGCGACCGTCGCCCGGTCGAGTAGGTCGCCAAACTCGTTGGAGTAGTGTGATACCTGCCGGTTCGTCGAGATGGGGTCGGCACCCCACGCGAGCACGTACCGAGCGTTCTGAACATCGTACTGGCGGTATGACCACTCGCCTTCGGTGAACATCGGGCCGAACTTTTCGGCCTCCGCACAGATTGCGCTGTGAGAGATGTTGTTCGGCGACCCAATGATCTGCGGAAGGTAGCTGTAGAGGATCGGGCGGAGGTAGGTGTAGCGGCCGCGAGTGACCATGAACGTCTCCGGCTCCTCGTTCTCTCGGAGCTCTATGATCTCGTCGGCGAGCATGTCGATGGCCTCCTCCCAGCTAATCGGCTCGAACTCCGGGGCCACGTCTCGACCTTTCTCGGGATTCGTCCGCTTCATCGGCTGAGTGACGCGATCCGGGTCATACAGTTGCTGGATCGCCAGGTCCTGACGCGGGCAGTCGTGCGTCCCGTGGATCTTCGAGTCCTTGTGGCCCCGTGTCTTGACTACGCGATTGGTCTGGTCGTCGACCAACACCTCCGCCGAACACCAAGACGTACAGCCCGCACAGCAGTTTGGCCTCCAGTCCCCGGTGTGTTCGACTAACGCCTCACGGTAGTCGTCGGCCTCAACGACCGACGTGAGACTTGTCAGCCCGGTACCGAGTCCGGCCGCGACCGCGCCGACCGCGCCCGCCTTCATAAAGTTCCTGCGCCCCAGTGAGAGGCCGGAACCGTCGGTGCCGTCGTCCGTCTCGGTGGTGGTGTCGTTGGTACTCATTGGTTTAGTCGCTTACTCCCGGCTCACCAGTTCCTTGCTCGTAGCCGCCGCCGTTGTAGTCTCTGACGTACTTTACCTTCGGCTTCGTTCCTTGCTCCTCTTTTAATACGTCGGGGTTGTACTTACCGAGGACCTCGTTCACTTTGCTGTCTGGGTCGTTACGATCACCAAATATCCGTGCCTCACAGGGACACTCCTCAACACACCGGGGAAGTTCACCCTCGTTGAGCCGGTGGACACAGAAGTTACACTTCTCGACGACTCCCTTGTATCGGGTCGGATGCTCATGTTCACCGACCTCGCGGTTAGGGTTGTAGTACGCGGGCGCGTCCTCGCCGACTTCGGTTCGGTCTTTGACCGCCGCCGGCGTCGCCGTCCCGTCCTCGATGGTTGCTTCGTCGCCCTCCCAACGCGGGTGCGGATCCTCCTTGTTCAGGGTTATTTCGTCGTATGGGCAGTTGACCATACACGCCTTACAGCCGATGCACTTCTCGTGGTCGTGCATCGTAATGTTGCCGTCGCCCTTGTACAGCGCCGAGGTCGGGCACCCTTCCGCACACGGTGCGTCCTCACACTGGTTACACAGCGTCGGCGTGTACTCGTAGCTGACATCTGGAAACTCCCCTTCCGTCTCGATGATACGACTGGAGTACGCCTGTCCCTCTTGGAGATTGTTCTCCTGTACACAGCCGATGTTACAGGCCCCACAGCCGGTACAGCGCTGTAAGTCGATGACCATGCTCAGATCGACCCCCTCATCCTGGAGATCGGTTTCGTTGAGCTCGGCGGTCATCCGGTCGTCAAGGGACTCCGTGGCTTCAGTCATCGTCTGTCACCTCTGGGGTCGCCGGCGAGTTTGGGCGTGTCATGTCAGTAGCTCCGTGGTCTGGGCGTTCGTCGAGGTCGAAGGCGATCCGACTCGCTGTGTACAGCAGCGCGAACAGCGTGAAGCCGAACACGACGATCGCAACCTCAGCGGCAGAAGGCGCGTAGCTCACGAGCGGGAACTGGTGTGAGGGGTCGTTTGTCAGCGCAACGACCTGTCCGCCAAGAACAAATTCGAGTCGGCTCGCGAAGAGCCCGACGAGCGCGAGGACTGAGGCGGTGAACACGCCGCCAACGGTTCGGGTTTGCGGCAGCGCGAGCAGTACGAACGGAACGACCATTCCCAGACCGATGCCAACGCCAAGTGCCCACGGACTGTGCGTGCCGAACAACATGTGTTCGTGTGCGAGCGCGAGCGCCTCGTTCGTCGCGACGAGCCCGTACACGTGTCTGAACGCCGTGAGAAGCAGCGTGATTCCGGCAAGAACGCCGAGGTACTTCGCGAGCGGTCCTGTGAGCAACGACTCGTCGACCGCGGCTGCGGTCGAATCGGTGAGTCGTCGTTCGACGATTGTGACCGCCGTGAGCAGCGCAACGCCGGAGAACACCGCCGTCACGAGCAGGTACACCGACGCGAAGATTCCGCCGTAGTAGGGACGGGCCTCGGCCGTCCCGAATATCGCACCGAGCATCCCGCCAGCGAGAATCGGCGCGATGAGCGCAACAAGTCCAACTCCAAGTGTCAGGCGCTTTCTCGGCTGATCTACGCGATCGAGGAGATAGAACTCGGCGACCAAGGCGCCACCGTAGACGGAGTAGAGGACGATCATCCACCACATTGGGGCTGATGGGTTCGGCGAGAGCAACATCTGTGGGATTGCCCGGAACGGCTGGCCGAGTCCAGCCATAATGACTAATCCGCCCGCCATGAGCGTGAACAGCGACAGCAACACGCCCCGTTTTACGATCGTATCAAACGTATGTACCCCAAAAACGCTCGATAGCGACGTGACCCCGATACAGATACCGGTGCTCAACAGCGCGAAAAAGACGTACGTGGAGATGAGGATTCCCCATGGAACCTGGTCGCTCAGTCCGAGTACCGTCGTGCCATCGAACAGCGTCAATAGGGCTCCGTACAGCCCGATAAGCAGCCCGAGGGCGATCAGTCCTATCCAGGCGTAGGCGCGTGGACCGGCCTCCCGAACGCGCCGTAGTGTTGAGTTGGCCTCAAACCGACTCATTGACATGTCTCTCGTTCGTGCCCGATCTCGCCGGGTGGTTCCACTGCGCAGCCGGATACCCCCGCCGCGCCGCCGTGACGATACCACCGATTGCCGAGCAACCGTCGTATCATAGCAGCCATTGGCGTCCCTACGAGACGATTCAACGTTTACATATATAAGTCGCCAATAGCGTTCCTTCCTTTGTAGAATGCCTCGTCAAACTACCTAGACTATGGGGGGGTTTTTATAAGAAAACTATTCGAAATACGATCCAAACTTACAGATCGACCTGTCGGGTTCCTGTGACGACTGATTTCCCGGAGTCGGTCCCCGCCTTGTTCCTCCCGAAACCGTCTGCTGGAACCGCGACGTGGACGAGTCGTGTGCGTGCGCCGCCAAGAGACAAGCACACCAACAAGTCACGCACAGGCACAACCGACGAGTCACACCACCACGTTTTTGTCGGGTTGTTTCAGGTAGTTCGCTCGCCGGAACCGTCTCGCTGCGGCCTCACGAGGACCTTGATCGCTTCGCGTTCGTCCATCATTCGGTATCCCTCGTCAATCTCGTCGAGCGAGACCGTCTCGGTGAATATCGGTGCCGGGTCGAGCGTCCCCTGTAGCACGTCGGCCATCAGCTCTTCAGCGTACGCCCGAACGGGCGCGACACCGCCCGCGAGCGTCACGTTGTCGCCGAACATACCGAACACGTCGAGCCCCTCCTCCTCGACGCCGTACGGGACGCCGACATAGCCGATCGTCCCTCCTGGCCGGACCGCGTCGATGGCGGTGTTCATCGCGCTCGCAGCGCCGACACACTCCATCACGTGGTTCGGTCCACCGTAGGTGAGTTCACGGGTCCGTGCGACCGCGGCCTCACCGCGCTCGGAGACGGTCTCGGTCGCACCGAACTCCGAAGCGAGTTCGAGACGATCCTTGTGGTGTCCGACCGCGACGATTCGCTCGGCACCCAGTCGGCGGGCGGCGAGGACGCCACAGAGCCCCACGGCACCGTCACCGATCACCGCGACCGTTGACCCTTCCTCAACGCCAGCGCTCACGGCCGCGTGGTGGCCAGTCCCCATCACGTCGGTTAGAGGGAGCAGCGATCTGAGAGTGTCCTCGTCGTCGGCGTAGCGGTCAGGAACTCGGACGAGCGTGCCGTCAGCGTGTGTCGACCGGACGTACTCCCCCTGCCCGCCGCCGTTGTCCCCACCCCACGAATCGCGGTTCACACAGGATGTGTGAAGATCCTTCCGGCAGAACTCACATTTCCCACAGGAGATCGCAAAGGGAGCGAGCACACGATCCCCCGGCGCAACGGAGGTGACATCGTCGCCGACCGATTCGACGATTCCCATCGGCTCGTGGCCAACCGGAGCGCCCGCGTCGCGGTCGCTGTCGCCGCGGTAGAACCACAGATCCGACCCACAGACTGCGGTGTGGGTGACTCGAACAATCGCGTCGGTCGGAGCCTCGATTTCGGGTCGTGGTCGCTCTTCGACGCCGATGTCGCCGGGTTCGTTGAACACTGCTGCGCGCATACGATCGACTACCCGCCTGTGTCACAAAAGGCCGGCGTCGTCTCACTGTACTCGGTCAGATCGGTCCACGGCCGGAGGTACATCTGCCGTCTCCTCGACGCGCTCGAATCGGATCCGAACGACCTGTCCGTCAGGGGCCGACTCGAACGCAAGATCAGCGTCTGAGCGGTCGACAACCCACTGGACGAGCCACAGGCCCAAGCCGTCGGTGTGGCGCATAGAGGTTTCGTAGCCACGCCGGATAGTTTCGACTGTCTCCTCTGGGATCCCGGGCCCATCGTCGACGACGCGGAGCGTGACACCGGCGTCGTCGCGCCGGATCGAGACGGACACCCGTCGCACGTCGCCCTCGTTGTGTACTACCGCGTTCTCTATCACCTCGGAGACGACTGCTTCGGTGAGCGGGTGCGCGCGCACTCGACACGTTTCGGCGGCGACCGTGTCAAACTCGGTGTCGGGGTGTTCGGCCCGAAGACGCTCGATAGCACCGGACACGTCGTCGACGAGATCCACGATCGTCTCCACGCCGTCGTCAGGAGTATCAGAACCGGTCACCGTGTCTATGTGACGGGCGTGCTCGCTCACGGACAGCAACCGGTCGACGTTCTCCGCCACGACGGCGGCGCTTTCCGCGGTCTCGTCGCTGTCGTCGGCGCGCTGACGGAGAATCTCGACACGCCCGTTGATTACGGTCATCGCGTTTCGGATGTTGTGGCGAAGTACACGATTCAACACCGTGAGCTGGGCGTTCGCCTGTTCGAGTTGGTCCTCTGTACGCTGTTGTCGCGCGTCGCTCAGTCCAAACACGAGCCCGAACACCGACCCGACCGACATCGAGCCGATAACGACGACGCCGGGGCGTGTCATCGGCGGGCGATCGCTCATCCCATAGGTGATAAAAAGCAGTGCGACCCCACCGAGCGTCACCGCTGCCACGACGCTCCAGCCGGCCACACGGAGCGTGTACGCTGGGAAGAGCGACGACCGGGCAACCGGTACCGTGGCGGCGACCACGAGCAGGCTACACGTGATCGGAACGACCGCACCGGTCGCGATCACGACGGGATCGCTCATGGCTGAAAGAGACCACAGGTGATACGCGAGCGGAATGAGACCGACGGCCGCAAGCAGTCCCAGCTCCCCGACGTTTCGGGTCCGCGCCCTCCACATTGATATCGGATGAGCGTCACCGAAGGTTAATTATTCCCGGTTGAATATCAGTATCGAGAACTACAATCAACTACTTGAACGGCGATCGTCGGCCTCGAATATCGAAATGCCCGAGAAGCGGGACATCCGGAGTCACTTGACGAGCACCGTGGGCACCTCCGTCCGTCGAACCACGGCCTCCGCGACGCTTCCGATCAGCAGCCGTGAGAGTCCGTCGCGACCGTGGGTCCCCATGACGACGTGGTCGAACTCCCCGGCCTCGACGTACTCAACCAGCCGGTCCTCGACAGGTCCGACGAGGTACGTCACGTCAACGGCGGTCGTCCCTGAGACCTCGCGGATCGTTTCGAACACCGTCTGTGCGGTCTCGTCGCCGACACCGTTGAGCGAGTTGGGGTCGGTTTCGTAAACGTCCTCGGCGTCCGCCGGAAGCATATCGAGTGCCGGATCCGCGACGTGGACAGCAGTCACTCGTGCGTCCGAGAAGACATCGAGCGCGTACGCGAGCGAGTCGCGGCCCAGCGTCGAGTCATCGATGGCAACGAGAACTCTCTCGGTCATATTCGTCCCTCTCTCGGAACGAATATAACTGTTGGTTGACCTGATTGGGTCAGCCTCAGAGTCGCGTGAGCACCCGCTCGAACAGCGCGTCCACCCGCCGACCGTACGCCAGTGACCCGACCGCGACGCCGACGCCGGCCACGCACCAGCCGAGGAGCGTGGCGACCGCACGGCCCGGATCGACGAACCCGTCTCCCGCCTCAAACGCGACGCCGACGACGTACTCGAAGACGAGCCCACGAAACGCGCCGTTCGGCGTCGACGCCACTGTGCCGGCGAGCGCTGTGGTTGCTCCGTCCCCGGGCAGCGACCGCAACACGGCGAGGTCGCCACCGAGAACGCCACCGACGAGGACGACGCCGCCGAGCGCCAGCGCGCTTCGACGACCGGCCGCGAGCGACGAGACTGCCGCGGCAACGGCGAGGTAACTAGCACCGAGCGTGAACGTAAACACGAGGAACCGAACGAACAGCCACGGTGAATCGACGCCGGAGTGGGTCGCATAGATTCCGGTCTCGGGAGCCGCGGTGACCCACACGTAGCCGCCGATCAGCGCGAGCGGGAGGCCGACGAGAGCGACGAGGGCGATGAGGCGAGCGAGAAGAATTCCCAGGGCGTACGCGACGACACCGACGGGGTACGTCCGTATCACCGCAAGCTCGCCGCTCGCGGCGTCGGTAAGAAGCGCTCGATACCCGAGAACCACCGCGACGAGTGGCACGAGCACCTCGACTGGGAGCAACAGGTCGACGATTGCGGGGAGTAACCCGGTCGAACCGCCCCCACCGACGAGCGTCACGCCGGCAACGACGAAGAGTACGCCGAGACCCAGAACAGCGTACCCTGGCGTCCGGACCACGGTCGCTAGCTCCCGCCGAAACGTCGTTTCGAGCGCTCGCAACGCGCTCATCATTCAGAGACCCCCGTGACGTGTACCGTCTCTCCGGTCGTTTGCTCGGGCGCATCCGAGTCGGCACCGACGACGGACCGGTAGAGGGCTTTCACAGACGAAGTGCCATGGGTCTCCAGCAACGCCTCAACTCGGCCGGTGGCGGCGACCGCGCCACGGTCGAGGAGTACGAGGCGGTCCGCGTGCTCGCCGACAAGGTCGAGGTCGTGAGAGCTCACGACGACGGCTGTGTCGTCGTCTGCGGCCGTCGCAGCCATCCGAAAGGCTCGCTTTCGCATCCCGGGATCGAGTCCGCTCGTCGGCTCGTCGAACACAACGAGCGGCGGGTCGCCGATCGTCGCCTGTGCGATTCCCAACAGACGACGCATCCCGCCGGAGAGCGCGTCAACACGGCGGTCACCGGCATCTGACAGGCCGACGGACGCGAGGAGGGCGTCGGGGTCCGCGTCCACGAACCGAGCGTAGAACGCGAGTGTCTCGCGGGCCGTAAACGATCCGCGAAACGGGACCGTCTGTGGAAGGTAGCCGATCCGACGCCCGCGAGATTCGTTGCCCGGATCGACGCGGTCGACGGCCCCCCGTACCGGTTCGACCGTCCCGGCGAGGAGGCCGAGCAGCGTCGACTTCCCGGAACCGTTCGGCCCGATCACCGCGGTTGTTCCCGAGCGTATCGACAGCGACACCGAATCGATCACCGGAACACCGCCGTACGTCCGGGTAACATCAGTGAGTGCTGCGATGGTACCGTCCTCGTCTACGGATAGCGTGTGCGTGTCGGTCATTCCGTATCATCCTCCGTCTCGGTTTCGGCCGCAGTCACCGGATCAGCTGTGTCCCCGATTGTGGCTCGCCAATCGGGGTGAACCGGTTCGCTGCCCTCACGAACCGCCTCGATTCGGTCCGGTGAGTGAGGGTCGACGACGGGAACCGGGTCGACGATGCTCCCGGAGCGTGCCCCAGGGACCGTGCCGAGAAGTCGGTCGAGCAGGCGTGCGGCCGGCGATTCAGCCAGCGTGGTCGCTGCCGGATCGTGATGGAACGCGGCGTCGACGGCTGCTGTCGGTTCGTACGCGCGGTCGGTCGCACGGAACCCGGCGTCCGCTCCCTCCCAGTGGTTTCCGCGGTCGCCGTCGGCCCAGATTCGGAGCGGTCCGGCTCCAGCGCCGGCGTGGTCGTCGTTGCCAACGAAGTCGTTGCCGACGACACGGCTCGACGGAACGACCGTGGTCGCCCGCGCTCCCTCCTCGTTGTCGAGGAGAACGTTCCGCTCGTACAGCGAGCTGCGCGAACTCGTGGAGACACCCAGATCGTTGTTCGCAAGCGTGTTGTGCCCGATATACGCTCGGATCCCTGATGCCTGGATCCCGGCCGGGGAGTTTCGAACGTCGTTGCCGACGATCGCGTTTCCGCTCGGCCGAGTCATCACCGTGATACCACCGTACACCGCGTCTCGAACGACGTTGTCGGCGATCAGCGAGTCACCGGTGTACATCAGATGCGCCCCGTAGCGGTTCCCAAGGAACGTCGAGTTCCGGACGACCGACCCGTCCGCACGGTGGAGATACACCCCATCACGGCCGTCCTCGAACCGCGAGTCGGTCACCGTGACGCGAGACTCCATTCCCACGACGCCCATGAACCCGTCTCGCCAGTCGTCCGCGCCGCGAACGTGGAGTCCGTCCAGTGTCGCGTCGGAGCCAGCACGCAGCAGCACGCCGCTTGCGTCCGTGTCGATTGTCACGTCCTCGACGACCAGTCCGGGCGCGTCGACGGCCGTGATACCCGCGTCCCCGTGGCCGTACCCCAGTTGGACGTTCGTGTCCCAGTCGTCGTCATCGTCGACCGGTCCGCCAGCGGCATCAGGATCACGGGTCTCGTTCCCGGTTCCGGAGATCGAGAGACCGACAATGCCGACGTCTGGCGATCGAACCTCGATCACCGACCCGGTTCCGTTCCCGCGGACCGAGGCGTTTTCGCCGACTATCGTGATCGGATCATCGACGACAACGTGCTCGTCGTACTCGCCCGGTGGTACCCGAACCGTCGTGTTCGGCTCGGCAGCGTCGACCGCGGCCTCTATCGTGGGTTGGTCCTCGCCGACGACGACTGACACGGGGCGGTCGATGCGGTCGTGTGCCGCCCGAATCCGGTCGTCGGCCGTCGCCCAGCGGTCGGGGGCGACCGAGCGGATCGACTCCGCACCATCGACAGCGAACGACCGATCCCTGAGCGTCTCCCATCCCACGACGCGCCCCTCGTGGGAGGCGGCGAAGCGCTCCGCGGCCTCCAGATCGGCAAAGGGAACAACCGTCTCGCCCGCGGCGCTCTCGACGTCGCCGTCGACGACGTACACCGCCTCGGCTGCGGGCGACCAGTCTGCTTGTCCGCTCGCAGCGAACCGATCGCCATCGACTGTGTGTGGCTCCGCGTCGTCGAACGTCTGGACGTAGGCGGTCAGCGGGAACCCGAATTGGCGGTCCGTCTGATCGTCGTCGAGTGTCTCGACGAACGTCTCAACCCCGTTGTAGCCGACGACGTACTGGAACTGCGAGTAGAACACCTGCACCCGGGGCACGGTGGCGTCAGAACCCATTTCTGCGTCCGTCTCGGCGGACAACCCGAGTTCGACGGTGTCGTCGTACGCGACGGGGTCGGGCGTCGAGTCCGCCGGGTCCGCGAGGAACGCGCCGCCGCCGACGAGAAGCGCCGCGACCACCGCCCCGGCGACGAGCCATCCGGCGAGCCTCGATCGGTCGCCGAACGGGTCGCTCCGTAACACAGCAACGCTACTGTGGTCACGCCTATATCCGATCTGGTTCGTTCCTCGAACGGCGGGATGAACCGCTACCGAGGGTATATGCGCCGGAACCGTCAAGTAAGGAGTATGGTGGAGAACCGCAGCTCCGACGTGAACAGACGAACCGTGTTGGCGGGCGTCTCGGCCGGGACGGTGGCGGCAATCGCGGGGTGTCTCGGCGGTGATGACGGAGACGCGGTCGATGTCGAGCCGACCGCGCTAGACGGGGAGCGACCCTGTGACCAGTGTGGAATGATCGTTTCCGACCACCCGGGGCCGGTCGGACAGATCCACTTCGCGGACGACGAACCGGAGGGTGGACGCCCGGGGCAGTTCTGTAGCAGCACCTGTACCTACCGGTACCGATTCGACGAAACGGCTGACGGCCGGGAGCCGGTCGTCACCTTCCTGACGGACTATTCGCGAGTCGATCAGGAAGCATTCGAGGAGGGGGCAGACGTACTCTTCTCCTCGCACGTCGAAAGCGAGGCGTTCGCTCGGACAACGGAGTTGACAGTGATCGCTGGCAGCGATGTCGTCGGGGCAATGGGGCCAGAGCTGATCCCCTTTTCAGCGGAGACCGACATCGACGCGTTTCAGGAGACATACGGAGGAGAGGCCATAGATGCCGAGTCGGTCGACCGAAGCGTGATCGACGGACTGTCGTAGACGCCCCGACTACGGTTACCGATACTGGCCTCCCCGTCGTCGCACGACTGGCTCGGGGCCTTTTATACGTGCGCTCCGACATCGATCGTATATGTGTGGTCGCTATACGCTTTTTACGCCGGGTGCCGAGTTGGAGTCGCGGTTCGGAGCGTCGTTTGGTGAGGCGTACCAGCCGGGGTACAACCGCGCGCCCGGCGAAGAGCTCCCTGTCATTACGTCGGGGGAACCCGAGCACGCGACGCGGATGAAATGGGGGTTGACGCCGTCTTGGGCGGAGGAGTCGTTCGACCTGATAAACGCTCGCGGCGAGACGGTCCGGGAGAAGCGCAGCTTCGCCGACGCCTACGAGTCCCGGCGGTGCCTCGTCCCCGCTGACGGGTTTTATGAGTGGGTCGACGAGGGCGGCGGTACTCGTCCCTACCGGGTCGCTTTCAACGACGATCGGCCGTTTGCGATGGCTGGGCTCTACGAGCGGTGGGAGCCGCCGGAGCCGGAGACGACACAGACGGGTCTCGACGCGTTCGGCGGCGGCTCGGCTGCTAACGATCCGGACGCTACGTCCGACGACATCGTCGAGACATTTACGATCGTGACCACGGAGCCGAACGACCAGGTCGCCGATCTCCACCATCGGATGGCAGTTATCCTCGACCCGAGCGAGGAGGCGACGTGGCTCCACGGCGACCCCGACGAGGCGGCGGCGCTTATGGACCCGTATCCCGCAGACGAGATGCGCGCGTTTCCCGTGTCGGACAGGGTGAACGCTGCCGGTACCGACGGACCAGAGCTGATCGAGCCCGTCGGGTAAGTCAGCCGGGTCACGCGGTTCCGCGGACCGTGCGTTCCCCCTTGCGCTCACCGACGCCGCCCGGCGACACGCTCTTCTGCGGTCTCCGTACTGACGAGTTCATAGAGGATCGCTCGTCCGCCGTCGTTCTTTGGGCGGAGCACTCGACCGAGACGCTGTGTGAACTCGCGCTCGCTTCCGGTCCCCGAGAGGACGACCGCGACGTTGGCGTCGGGAACGTCGACTCCCTCATCAAGGACGTTTGCGGCCACGACGCGGGAGTAGGTTCCGTCGCGGAACCGTTCGAGGATCTTGCGTCGCTCCGCAGCCCCTGTTTCGGCCGTGATCGCGGGTATCAGGAACCGCTCGGAGATCCGATACACGAGGTTGGTGTGCGCAGTAAACACGATGAGACGGTCCTCGCGGTGTCGGTCGAGCAGGTCGGCGAGCCGATCGATCTTCCGCTCCGCGTTCATCATTATCTCCCGAGCTGCCGACTTCGCGAGCAGCGCCTCACGGGCACGGGGGTCGTTGCCCGAACGCAGCACGAGCTTTCGGTAGTCCTCCCCACTGGTGAACGTGAGCCCGGAGTCTCGAAGGTACTCGACGAAGGTGCCCTGCTCCGCCTCGTATCGCTCACGCTCGTCCGGCGTTAGCTCCACCTCCAGCCGGCGGATGTCGTAGGCCGCGAGGTGGCCACCCGCAAGATCATCTACGTCGAGCGCGTACACGCGCTCGCCGACGAGGCCAGCTATCGTCTCG
Organism: uncultured Halobellus sp.; assembly: GCA_964427935.1. GTDB lineage: Archaea > Halobacteriota > Halobacteria > Halobacteriales > Haloferacaceae > Halorubrum. Next base: position 23,940 of record CAYRWH010000003.1, read on the forward strand.
TGAGCGCCATCCGGTCGCTCGAACGTTGCCGTAAGGCCGAGCCGTGCGGGCGCGGCCAGCAGTCGAGCGATGTCCTGATACCCCTCGCCGCCGAGATGGTGGACCTCGTCGAAGACGACGAACTCGAAGGCGTCGCCGATATCCTCCGCTTTCAGGTACGCGGAGTCGTAGGTGGAGACCGTTATCGCCTCTTTGCGCTGTTCGCCGCCGCCGAACCGGCCGATTGGACGGTCGAACTCCGTCTCTAACTCGCGTTGCCACTGGTCAAGCAAGTCGACCGTCGGAACCACGACGAGCGTTGGAACCCCCAGATCGACCAGTGCGCGGATCGCGATTACCGTCTTCCCGGCACCCGTGGGGAGTTCGAGCACCCCCCGGTCGCCCGCGTCGTGCCACGCTGCGAGCGCGTCGGCCTGATACTCACGAAGGTCGTACGCTGTGTCGAGCACGAGGCTGTCGTCGTCTCCGTTTGAGCCTGTAAACACGTGATCTTCAACCGACACTCCTGCGACGGACAGCGCGCGACGAATCGCCGGGTAACAATAGGCTGGAGCGCGACCGGTCCCGGATCGCGGGTCCTCCTCGACGCCGGGAAGCGGAGGAAGCCCATCCGCGTCGCGGTCGGCGTCGACGCGGATCGTCCCGTCCTCGTAGGAGAGCCGGACCGTCATCGGTTCACGTAGCCGGCGGACTAATAAATGACCACCGTCTCAGTCCGCCATGCGCGCGGCCGAACTCGACCCGGAACTCGCGACGGTCATCGACGAGCTCGAAGCGCTCGGACTTCCCGAATGGAATGCGCTCTCCGTCGACGCCGCCAGACGCGTTGAAGACGAGACGTTCTCCGGCGACCCGGAACCGCCGGTAGAGCGCGTCCGCGACCTCGCGTTTGAGGGCCCACACGGTAGTGTTCCGGTCAGGGTGTACCGACCGACCGAGGCGGGTGCCGCCAGTGCTCGAACGCTTGTCTATTTTCACGGTGGGGGCTGGACGCTCGGAACTCTCGACTCAGTCGACGGTATCTGTCGTGAGTTGGCGACGCGAACCGACGCAGTCGTGATCTCCGTCGACTACCGGTTGGCCCCTGAACACCCGTTTCCGATTCCCGTTGACGAGGCGGTCGCGGCGGTCGAGTGGGCCGCAGACACCGCAGCGTCGTTCGGCGGTGACCCCGACCGGCTCGGCGTCGCCGGCACCAGCGCCGGTGGGACGCTCGCGCTCGCGACGGGGCTTTACGAGCGTGCCTTCGGTGGCCCCTCGCTTTCCGGGCAGTTTTTGCTGTACCCGATCGCAGGCAACGAGTTCGACACCGAGTCATACCGCGAGAACGAGGAGGGCCCCCTGTTGACCCGCGCGGATATGGAGTGGTTCTACGACCAGTATCTCCGGAGTCCCGTCGATGCGCACAACCCGTTTGCGGTCCCGCTTCAAGCGCCGAACCTCGGTGGACTACCGCCCGCAACCGTTGTCACCGCAGGCTACGACCCGCTTCGAGATGACGGTCTCGCACTCGTCGACCGGTTCGAGTCAGAGGGGACGCCGGTCGAATCCCGGCATTACCCCGCATTGGCACACGGATTCTTGAGCCTCGCCGACCGCGTTGCCGCCGCTGAGACGGCGCTGTCGACGGTTGCGGACGATATCCGATCGCGACTGTGAGCGCCCAGCGATCGGGCCGGTGACCCGGCGGGTGCCGGTAGCCTCAAGAGGCCCGAGGCGTACGTCACGGCCATGAGTCTCTTCGGGTCACTCGTCGCGTTTCTCGTCGGCCTCCTCGTTGGGGGGCTCGCAATCTTCATCGCGGCCAGCGTCGTCACGGACACACAGAATTACAGTCACGCCGTGTTCACGGCGTTGGTCGGTGCGATAATCTGGGGGCTCTCCGAGTTCTTCCTCTCGTGGATCCCACTCGTCGGAGAGTTCATCCCGCTTGTCGCGTGGATCTGGATCATCAGACGGCGATACAGCGCCTCGTGGACCCACGCCGCAATTATCGGGTTCATCGCGTGGGGCGCGGCAATCCTCGTCCTCGCGGTGCTTCCGATCGCCGGCGTGACCGACGCTGTCGGCGTACCGTTTACACGCTTGGCTATCGGCGCCTAAACGCCGGGCTACGAAGGCTCAAGGGCGCGGACGGCGTTGGTGTCAGTACAGATGACTGACCCGGAAGCACGGCCAGAGGCGTGGTTGATCGATATGGATGGCGTGTTGATACGGGACGAGGCTGCTCTCCCGGGTGCTGAAGCGTTCATCGACCGAATCAAGGAGCGAGAACGCCAGTTTCTCGTGGTAACGAACAACTCGATCTACACCCGGCGCGATCTGGCTGCCCGTCTCTCGAACGCGGGGATCTCGGTCCCGGAAAGTTGTATCTGGACCTCCGCGGTAGCAACTGCGCGGTTCCTTTCGAATCAAATGCCGGAGGCCTCGGCGTACGTGATCGGCGAGGCCGGACTGAAGACGGCGCTACACGACGTGGGGTACACGCTTACCGACACCGATCCCGACTTCGTCGTTCTCGGGGAGAGTCGAACGTATTCGTTTCAGAACATCACCGAAGCCGTCCAACTGGTCGATGACGGCGCACGGTTCATCGTGACGAACCCGGACGCGACCGCTCCGTCGAGCGACGGTCCGCTGCCGGCAACGGGGTCCGTCGCGGCGCTCATCACGGAGGCGACTGGAACGGATCCGTACTTTATCGGCAAGCCGAATCCGATCATGGTCCGGAGTGCGCTCAACCAGCTCGGGGCACACTCAGAGTCTACAGCCATGATCGGCGACCGCATGGATACGGACGTGGTGGCTGGTATCGAGGCCGGGTTGACGACATACCTAGTTCTCACCGGCACAACCCGTCGCGAAGCGGTCTCAGAGTACGCGTATCGCCCAACCGAGATCGTTGATTCGATCGGTGAGTTGACCGATATCGTCTAGATTCGGCGTGTTCCCGCCCACCGCTCCCGCCTAGGTCCCTACCGCGATAGCCCACTCGTGCCGTCTTGGCTAGAACAGCGCGTCGCTCTCGTCGAGAACGTGAGCCGGTCCGCCGACCTCCCAGACATCGGTATCGATACCGATCGCGGCGATCCGTGACTCGACCTCGTTCACGTGTTCGGGACGGGTGTTGACGTACACCGAAGCACCGGTGTCCGTCGAGAAGTGTACGTCGACGCCCTCCGACTGTAGCTCTCGGACTACGTTGAACACCTCGATCGTCTCCGGCTGCCAGTACACCCACCCCGCGGGTCCGGTCATCGTCGTCGCCGTCAACGAGAGCGAGTCGCGCTCGGCGGTGCCAAAGATTCGCTCGAAATCACCCGCGCGGAGCGCGTCCTTCATCTCGACGAGTTGGTCTTGGACGTGGGCCGTTCGCGCCTGCATCATGTGGCTGGCTGCGGCCTCGCGGTGGGCCTCTTCCGTCTCCTTGTACGCAGGGACGTGCGCGGCGACGATTCGGAGGTCCGACTCGGGGTCGAACCCGTCTGCCCCCTCGCCGACATCGAGCCGGTACGAGCGACAGTCCTCGTCGTTGAGCCCGGCTTCGAGCACGGAGTACCCACCCGTCACCGACCGCGCGGCCGACGAGGAGCCACGCCGAGCGACCGTCGAAACCTCGGGGAGGGTCATGTCGAGTCCCGCCGCCTCGGTCAGCGCCAGTGCCGCCGCGGCGAACCCCGACGACGACGAGCCGAAACCGATGTTCGATGGAAACGAGTTCTCACTTTCCAGTCGGACCCGATGGTCGAACCCAGCCAGTTCGCGCACGTGGTCGACAACCATATCGATGCGCTCGGCTGCCCGCCCCTCGACCGCCTCACCCCCGATGACGTAGGTGTCCGTGCTCGCGTCGGGCTCCCACTCGACGGTCGTCGTCGTCGCAGTCGGTGCGGTACAGAGGCTGATGCTGTCGTGATACGGCAGTCGTAGCTCCGCGTCGCGCATTCCGTGGTACTTGACGAGCCCTTGAATCGGGTGGGCTCGGGCCGTGACTTTCTCGGTCATTACCCGAAACAGCGACCGGCGGCGGATTAGTCGTTGCGATGACTTCGAGAGTGAATCGACGCTGGTGATGTTGTAGTTGTTTATAAGTCAACTCGGTGGCAAGCGCAGTCATGGCACGTGTCACGGTCTGGAACGAGTTCCGTCACGAACGGGAGAGCGACGTCGTCGCCGACGTGTACCCCGATGGGATCCACGCAGTCGTCGCGGACGCCATCGCTGAGGGAGGTCACGAGGTTCGGACGGCCACCCTCGACGAAGGGCCGGACCACGGGCTCACCGAGGCGGTTCTCGATGATACCGATGTGCTGTTATGGTGGGGTCACGCCGCCCACGACGAGGTACGCGACGAGGTCGTCGATCGCATCCACGAGCACGTTCTCGACGGCATGGGGTTCATCGCGCTCCACTCCGCCCACTACTCGAAGGTATTTAAACGACTCATGGGAACGAGCTGTTCGCTGAAGTGGCGCGAGGCCGCCGAGACCGAACGACTGTGGGTCATCGAGCCCGGCCATCCGATCGCGGACGGGCTCGACGAGTACATCGAACTTCCGGAGACGGAGATGTACGGTGAGCGGTTCGACGTTCCCGCGCCCGACACGCTCGTGTTCACGTCGTGGTTCGAGGGCGGAGAGACGTTCCGCTCGGGATGTTGCTACCGCCGAGGCAACGGTCGGGTGTTCTACTTCCGACCCGGTCACGAGACGTATCCGATCTATCACAACGAGGCCGTCCGACAGGTCCTCCGGAACGCGGTCGCATGGGCTGTGCCCGGTGACAGGCCCGAACCCGCGTTCGGGAACGCAGACCCCATCGAGGAGATTGACACCCCGGACGACCGAACGGCCCACTAAAAATAGTCATAAACGGTCGAACACACACCGAGCCGGGGGCTCACGGTCGTGGAACGACCGCCGCTACGGTATGGGCGTTGAAAGGCCGCCGCCCAGCGCAGAGCGCGGGACGACGGGCGTGCCACACACCGGCAGCCGGTCACCTACGGCTCAGTCGCGTTCGTATATAAACCCTCGTTCGCGTCGCTCACTCTGGGCGGTGTACCTCGCCCTCGCGGCCGTCGGCGTCTTTCCGGCGGAGCGCGGCCGCGGCGTTGTTGGCGTCGTATCCGAAGAACACGTCCTTCGCGTACGTCTCTGCGACCTCTGTCGCGTGGATCAGGTCTTCGATGTCGACGTTCACGGCGTACAATTCGATCGAGAACGGCGTCTCGGGCGGCGCGCCGTGAATGTCGTAGTCGCCGCCGAGTCGGGAGCGGAACCCGCGGGCGATCGATTCGAGCCAGTACGTCGTGCCGTACTCCGTGTCGTAGACGGGGATAACGTACTCGTCGACGTGGGACGACAGGGCATCCAGGTCGAGTCCCGCACGCTCGCGGAGGTGGTCCGGATACGGGTCCGGATACAGGGTAAGTAGTGTTCGACCGGGGATCCTGTCTGCCGCGTCCGCAACGAACTCGGTGATGACCTCGGCACGCCAGTCCGACCGATCCTCGTGGTCGCTCTCGGCGAACAGTCGTTCGCAGCGATCACAACGACAGAATCCCTCCCGGGGAAACCCCACGTCGTCGAGTCGGACATCGTCGCTCTCGGCGGTACAGTCTTCGATGATCTCGAGGAGTCCCGCTCGGTACTCCGGGTGGGTCGGACAGACGTACGTCCAGTCGAAGTAGTCACGGTCACGCGTTGCCGGCTCGCCGCGCTCGTCGACCGGCACCAGATCGGGGTTTTCGCTCGCCGCCGCGTTGTCTCCAAAACACGACACCATGTTGACGGCGTTCGAGAGGGGCGCGGCGGCCCGTCCGGTGACATCTTTCACCTCATAAAACCCCAGATCGAACGGCTCCATGTCGACTTCGTCGGCGTTCCGCGTGACGACCCCATACATGCCAGTCGGTACGTGGCTGACGGATAAAAACGGCGGGCTCTCGCCCGCTTGTCACGTCCGAAGCGTTATTCGACTTCAACCGGCTCCTTATCGCCGGCGAAGAGGAAGTACGCGAGGACGACGAGCGACAGCACGAGGAGGAGCTTCACTGTTTTACTCATGTGTCAACTGACCCTTTGACCGGCCGCATATAAAAACTATCGACGCGGTCGACGGGCACGGGTGCTGCGAGCTCAGCGGGCAGCGATCCAATCGGCCGGTTACACGTCGATATGTGTCGCGATTTCGGATCGAAGGACGGTTGAACAGTAATCACAGCGGACGCCAGCGTCTATCACGTCGAACCGGGTTGCTACCGGTTCATCAGCGTTCGTGATACAGTTCCGGTTCGGACACGAGAGCACGCCGACAACGGTCTCCGGCCGCGTCACACGGTTCTTTTCGACAACCTCAAACTCCCGAATGATGTTGATCGTCGCCTCCGGCGCGATGAGTGAGAGGACGTCGACCTCTGACTGTGAGAGTTCGCGGTCCTCCACCTTGACGACATCCTTCCGGCCGAGTCGATCCGAGGGGACGTTCATCCCGATCGAGACGCCGAGTCCCTCAGAGCCGTCGATACCGAGGATTGCGAGGACGTTGAGCGCCTGTCCCCCCTCGACATGGTCGATGACGGTTCCGTTACGGATCTTCGAGACGCGAAGCTCGTGATCACTCATTGTCAGCCTCTAGAAGGGTGTCCAGAAGCGCCATCCGGACTGGAACGCCGTTGTGTGCCTGTTCGAAGTAGCGTGCGTGGTCGGTGTCATCGACATCAGGAGCGATCTCGTCGACGCGCGGCAGCGGATGCATCACAGTCAGGTCGTCACTCGCGGCCGCGAGCGTGTCGGCGTCGATCCGGTACTCACCGGCGACACGGTGGTACTCGTTCTCGTCGGGGAACCGCTCCTTCTGGATCCGGGTGACGTACAGCACGTCGAGGTCGTCGAGAACGGTCTCCAACTCCTCGTGTTCTCGCACCTGTGCGCCCGTCTCGTGGAGGTCGAACCGAACCGAGCGCGGGAGGCGAAGCGACTCTGGACTAATGAAATGCTGGCGGACATCGAAGTTGGTCAGCGCGGCCGCCAGTGAGTGGACTGTCCGCCCGTACTTCAGGTCGCCCATTATTCCGACCGTGAGGTCGTCAAGTCCGTGGTTCTCCCTGATCGTATGGAGATCGAGGAGGGTCTGTGAGGGGTGCTGTCCCGCACCGTCACCGGCGTTGATGACGGGGACATCGACGAACTCCGCGGCCAGTGTCGCCGCCCCTTCACTCGGGTGCCGGAGCACGAGGGTGTCCGCGTATCCCTCGATAACACGGACGGTGTCCGCGAGCGACTCGCCTTTCGACACCGACGAGGAGTCGACATCACCCATGTCGATGGTGTCGATCCCTAGCCGCTTTGCGGCGGCATCGAAGCTCATCCGGGTGCGCGTGCTCGGCTCGAAAAAACAGAGCGCAAGCACCGTTCCCGCGTGCCGGTTCGCGTACGCCGCGGGGTCGGCGGCGACCTCGCGCGCCCGATCGAGCACCGCCTCGATGTCATCCCGCGAGAGCTGTGTCGCGGTGATGAG
>CAYRWH010000004.1:0-29097 GCA_964427935.1 uncultured Halobellus sp.
TCGTCTTGTGAACCGGGCGCTTGACTCCCCATCGAGTCCGTGTTGTCGACGACGAACTGGATACAGGCACCCGTGCCCTCGTCAAAGAAGTTGTCACAGTCGTCGTCGTACCAGAGCGTGGCCTCGATCTCCTTGGCGAACTGCTCTTCGGCATCCGCGGCGTCGATGAGCTCCTGATCTGACAGATCGTCTCCGTACAGCTCCTGAAGCGCCTCCCGCTTGGGGTCGTTCAACCCGCCGACGGTGTGCTGGTAGTTGCTCGCGTTCAACCAGAGGTACGCCGGGTTATCGAAGACGTGTTTGCTGATCGTGATCTCGCCTTTGTCGCCGGGTTTGACGTCGTCAAGGTCGATCACGGGGCCGACGAACTCGTGGTTGCCGGTGCCGTCCGTGTCGGTGCCGTCAAAGCTCGCGAACTGGCCGCGGTAGCCGGCCTCGATCTCCTCGTCGCTCGCGTCCTCCGGGAGGCCGACGAGCGTCGGATCCTCCTGAAGCTGGAACCGCGTGTAGATCGGGTCCTGGAGGTTGTCGCCGTCCAGATCCGGGTAGGCGTTGATCGGCTCCCACGTCGTGTGGTCGTCCGGATCCTGTCCGTCGATTCCGGTGTAGTAGCTCTGCTGCCAGTCCATCCGTAGTTCGACCGCCCCGGCGGTGATCGTGTTGTCGGTGAAGCTCTCCTCGTCGCTGAAGAACGCGGTGGTTCCGAGGCCGGCGCCCGCGCTGGCGACGCCGATGGCCCCGAGACCGCCGAGTAGCTTGCGGCGGGAGAGGTCGAAGTTGTTGGTGTTGTCGTCTGTCATTGGTGTATGAGTGTTCGAACGGTTGGTTGTCTACGTGTCAGCCGATCCGATCACTCGGGGTTGAGGTCGTCCACGACGGTTCCGTTATTTTCGCCGTCGTGATCGTCGCCGTTTTCGCCGTTCTCACCGTTCTCTTCCGCCACGTCGTTCTCAAACGGCGTGTCGTTGTGGCGGCACTGCTCCGCGGCGAAGTGAACGCTCCCGACGAAGCTCGCGCCCTGTACCGCGTTGCCAGGTGAGTCGGCCGCGTCGAGCGGGCCGAACTCCACACCGCCGACCGTCACGGTTTCTCCAACGTCTGCGTGGCTCGGCAGGTAGAGGTAGACGCAGAGCTCGACGGCCTCCGCGGGTTCGCCATCGGCACCCTCCATCAGCTCGCACGGCTGGTGGCAGTACTCGGGGTCCTGGCCGCCCACGGCGTGAACGAGACCACCCGCCGCGAACTCGTCGACGAGCTCGCCGAGCGTGCCCTGGAACACGACTTCAGTGTCGCCGTTCTGGTCCTCCAGCGTGACGACCGCGAGCATGAAGTCGCCGAGCAGGCCGTCAGCGTCGACGTGGGTCACGCCGTTTTCATCGCCCGTGAACTCCTCTGAACCGAGTGTGATCTGGATGTAGCCGGGGTTGTACTTCACACACGGGTCCCAGCAGTACTTGTAGGAGTCACCGGGTTTCGCGTCCTCGATGTCGAGGAATCCTTCCGCGAAGTCGAGGTCGCTATCGGCAACCAGATCGTCGAATGTCTGTTCATCGGGGCCGATCCCATCCTGGTCGACCATGTGAGTCGACTGCGTGACCGCCAGCTCGAACTGCCCGGCGGTGATCGTGTTGTCTTCGAACGACTCCTCGTCGCTGAAGAACGCCGTCGTTCCGAGTCCCGCACCCGCGGAGGCGACGCCGACCGCCCCGAGTCCGACCAGCACTTTGCGCCGCGAGAGACCGATGTTGGTGTCTTCCATTGTGTATCATCCCCTATGGGGAACTCCCATCGGCGGAGTCGAACCGCCGCACGCCACGTGGGAAACCGAAAGTCCGGCGGCGATACACTCGCCTGCCGGACCGGATTCACGAACGCCTACAGAAGCGTCGCGCTCTGGCCGTTTTCGCTGCTGGTGAAGTTGTCGGTGCCGGAGTACGGGCCACCGACGGGGATACCGACGAACGGCGCTTCGCCGCCGGCACTCGCGTTGAAGCCGAAGACGTAGTCGTTGCCGCCGGCTTCGAGATCGGACCGCGGGACGGCGATGACCGCTTGTGTTCCGAACTTGGCCGCAGTGATCGTCGACGGAACCGGCGACCACGATCCAACGTCCTTCTCCCAGTTGGGCGTACCGTCCACCTCCGAGTAGAGGAACTCGTCCCCGCCCTCCGCGTTCCAGGCGACCTGGTAGTCGTAGGTGCCGCTGTCGTCGAGGTCGAACGGCATCGAGAAGTTGGCGACCGCGAAGTTCGGGTCGGCGAGGCTGTACTGACTGCCGGCGGGTTCGTCGAAGGTGATCCCGTACACTACCTGCTCGTCGCCGTAGGAAACGTCAACGCGGGCGACGCCGTCCGGAATGGGCTGGCTGATGCCGTCGGGGTTAACGTAGTCGGCCGCGTACGACTCGTCCGCACACGGGTTGTTCGTCCCGTCGTTGTGGCGCTCCTGTTCCGCGTAGAACTCGAAGTCGAACGTGACGGAGTCGGACTGGATCTCGTTGCCGACGGTGGTTGGGACCTCCCACTCGAAGCAGACGCACGTCTCGTGAACGTTCGGTTCACCGTCAACGAACGGCTCTTCGACGCCGTCGAAAGCGGGGCGGTTCGCCACGGGCTGGTCCGGGTTGCCGTCGCCGTAGAGAGGGACTCCGTTCTGGAGCGCTGCCATGACCTCGGCGAGCGAGCCGGAGATGATCTCCGCGCCGGTGTTTCCGTCCTCGTCGCAGTACGACACGGTGATCTCCATCGCGTCCGCGAGCTGGCCGTTCTCCGGAATCTCGCCGAACAGCTCATCGAGGGCGGCCTCCTCGGGGTCGTTCGTTCCGTTCTGATCGTTCGCGGTCAACTCCCCGCACATCCACATGTACGCGGGGTTGTCGACGATGGAGAAACAGAACTCCCCCTCGCCGGAGTCGCCGGGCTTGAGGTCCTCTACCTGGATGCTGAGCGGTTCGCCGGGGACGACTCCGCTGGTATCCTCACCGTTCACACCGGCCAAACCGCCATTAATAAACGTACCCGCGGGAGTGGAGTACTGCGCGAACGAGCCCTGGTCTTCCGAGTAGTCGACGTGAACGAACAGGTCGAGCTCGCCCGCCGTGAGCGTGTTCTCCTCGAAGCTTTCCTCGTCACTGAAATACGCCGTCGTTCCGAGTCCCGCACCCGCGGAGGCCACGCCCACGATGCCGAGTCCGCCGAGCATCTGTCGCCGCGAGAGTCCGAAGTCCGAAGTGGTGTCGTCGTTAGTCATGATGGTCGCTGGCGGTACTGCCAGTACCCCCTCCTTGGCGGAAGGGGGGATAGTTACGACCTGACACGTCGGATCCTAGTGCCACCATCGACGATACTAACGACAGGTTTGGACCCAAACGGCCGATATCCGGCGATGAGAGTCGGTGAGCCGAACCCGGATGGCGACCGATATCGCCCGACCAGCCGACGCCTACCGGTACGGTTCGCGACCCGTACCGCTCGCGCATGGTGATGCCTGCCGGGTCCACCGAGACACCCTACCGGATCGCATGGATTCCCTACCGCCGCGACACCCGTTTAGTGATCTCATGTCACACCCCAGTATGGAGCCCATAGATACCTTCTCTCCGGTCAATGCTCTCCATATCGAGGTGTTTCAACAATCAATGCAGATTCGATCCGACCCCCTCCCGGAGACCGTTATCCACGATCTCCTCTCGAACAGCCGCCGGAAGAACACGCTTCGGGAGCTTCGGACCCGGGGTGGAGCGGTCTCCGTCCGAGAGCTCTCGGAGTCGATAGCCGCGGATGAGGCCGGAACGAACCCAGCACCGGCGTGCGTCCGGGAGAGCGTGTACGCCTCACTCCACCAGACTCACCTTCCGCGACTCCACGAATTAGGGGTTGTCGAGTACGACCGAACCCGGAAGGAAGTCAGAACGTGTCGAGGCGCGCGCGACGTTGGACGGTACATGGAGGTGGTTTCCGGCTACGGGGTCACGTGGACGGAACTGTATCAGGTACTGGGCGTCGTGACGCTGCTCGTCGTGTTGGCCGCACAGCTCGACGCCCCACTTATCAGTGCGATCGATCCCGTACTCTGGACAAGCGGCGCACTCGCGGTGTTTGCCGCCGTGACAGTCGTCCAACTGTGGCGAGCGTTCCGGATCTCGACACCCCTCCGGTGATCCCTGCGTCTCGTAGCGCGGACACGGGACACGGATAGCCAACGGCAGCGTCACCGCCGCTCCGCCATAAACTTGTTATAAATAACCGGCCGTCAGTTCGAGAGCGTGCGTTCGGAATGATGGGGTCTCAACAGTACTATTTATATACCCCTCGCGTCGCTCAGCTGTCTCCGTCGGACTGGAACGGCTCGCCGACGGCACGCCGTGGCAGTAAACTCATCAGCTCGGTGGACAGTTCCTCGGCGGACGCGAACCGGGTCGCCGTCGATTCAGCTATTGTCTCCCCAAGATTGACATCGCCGTCAGCAAGCCTGACGGTCACGTCGTCGCACTCACTCGCAACGCTCGACGGATCGGTGGGGTACTCTAACGTTGTGAGGATGGTGTCGATCCGATTCAGCCGAATAGTTCGTGTCATGTGAGTAGGTAACGCGCTACGAAAGCATCAATGTATGTATGGATCCGGTCGATCGGTGGTCGTCGACGCCGTTCGTACGGGGCCTAGGCACGACAGTCACCTCGGGAATCGATCGACTGATACCTGATCGGTCGTATTACACGCATCGAACAGAGATGAATGCGTCCGCCACTCGTACGATCCTCGCCGCCTGTGCGGTCGTCGCGACCGTTGCGACCGGCGGGAGCCTGTATTTCAGTGAGGTGATGGGGCTGTATCCGTGTGACCTCTGTTGGATACAACGGATCGGGATGTATCCGCTTGTCGTCGTGCTGGGTGTCGCTGCGTATGAGGACCGGATCGGTGTCTGGCGAACCGCGCTTCCGCTCTCCATCGGCGGCGGGGTCGTCTCCGCGTACCACTCCTACATCCAGCTGACGCCGGCAGCGAGCTGTTCGCTCGACGGCGGCTGTACCACCGTTCAGTACGAGCTGTTCGGAGTGCTATCGATACCGAACCTGGCACTGATAGCGTTCTCGTTGGTCACTCTCGGTCTCGTTGTAGGCGCACGGTAGAGCCGGTAGCGGAGTTGGTATTGGCTCCAACTCCCTCGGCGTCGACTACAGGGATCGGTTCCCGAGACGTTTATACGCGACGGCGGACGATCCTCAACATCGCATGGCCGAGCCGATTCTCAAGTGGGCCGGCGGCAAGCGACAGCTCCTCGACTCGCTGTACGCGCGGTTTCCGTCGTCGTACGACCGGTACCACGAACCATTTATTGGCGGCGGTGCCGTGTTCTTCGATCTCGAACCCGACGCGGGAACGATCAACGACGCGAATCCGCGGCTCGTCTCCTTATACGAGACGGTTCGCGACGATCCGGACGCACTCATCGAGCGGTTGGAGTCGTTCGACGACCCGGAGTCCGACCCGGATCCGACGCTTCCGTACACCGAAACCACGCAGCGCGGGCGCGACGTTGACAACTACTACTACCAGCAGCGCGCGCGCTTCAACGACCGACCGTACACCGGCGAGTTCGATCCCGTGGATGAGGCGGCACTGCTCGTGTACTTGAACCGAACCTGTTACAACGGGCTCTACCGCGAGAACGCAGACGGCGGGTTCAACGTCCCCATCGGTCGGTATGCCGACCCCGACTGGGTTAAACGCGACCGGATCCGCCGGGCGAGCGACGCGCTCTCCGACGTAACCATTCACGCCAGCGACTTCGAATACGTGCTTGAGACCGCCGATCCAGGCGATCTCGTCTACTTCGATCCCCCTTACGAGCCTATGAGTACGACCGCGGACTTCACCGAGTACAGCGCGGATGGATTCGACCGCACCGACCAGGAACGCCTCCTCGATGTCGCAACGGAACTCGACGAACGAGGCGTGAACGTCATCCTGAGTAACAGCGGCGTGATGCACGATCCGTACGCCGATGCTGGCTTTCACGTCGACACCGTCGGCGCAACTCGCGCGATCAACAGCGATGGAGGCGGCCGAGAGGCGGTCGACGAGGTGATTGCGACGACGGTCCCCGAAGCCGAGCGACTATCGCTTAGACAGCGCTCTTTGTCGACGTTCGACGGGGAGTGATGATCGGTCTGATGGGTTCGGTCAACAGCCTCGGGGTCAAGCCCCGTGGCATCCGTCTTGTATTTTTGTGAAGCGGTATCCGCCGGGGTTTTTTATCTCTCCCGCCATCGGGCGGGGTATGACCCAACTCGATATCGACCTCGTTCTCGTGCCGGTAGACGGCAGTGACGCGTCTCACGAAGCAGTTGATTACGCCATCGGCATCGCAGAGGAGTACGGCGCGACGGTTCATGCGCTGTACGTCCTCGACGAAGGGGTCGTTCGGGCGCTGGAGACGGGAGAGACTGATGAGGCGACCGTGGCCGCTGACACACAGTCGTTCACTGACTCCGTCATCCGCCGCGCGGAGGCAGCGGGCGTCGACCACGGAAACTCAATCGCCTACGGCTTCTCGACTGAGGTAAAGACGGTCCACCCTGGCAGCGTCGTGCTCGACACGGCCGAAGAGATTGCCGCGGACTTCATCGTCGTGCCCCGAGAGCCCGTTACCGGGGACCCCGGAGAGGTGCTGGAGAAGGCGGCCGAATACGTGCTTTTGTACGCAAGCCAGCCGGTCCTCTCCGTGTGATCCGTGGGACAGACTACTCGAATCGATTGGCTCTCGGCTTGACCCGAAACCCTTTCACGGCGAGCGTTCCCGCATCCAGTGATGCTCGAACGTCTTCCGTTCCTCCCTGAGGGAACGACGCTTCCCCCGCTTCCGTATCTCGTCGTGACCCTCCTCGCCGCCGGTGCGGTCGCCGTCGCGCTTCACCGACGCCGCCCAGAAGTCACGAGGACACACGTCCTCGCGCTCACCCCGTGGATCGCGCTTGGGGCCGCGTTCCACGTCCTGTACGTCGTCGACGCCCTCCCAACGCTTTTCAGCCCGTTTGGGGGCTCTCCGACGGTGTATCTGGTAGTCGCGACGCTTGCCGGCGCGGTCTGGACCGTCGCCGACGCCGCCGGCACCGCGAGAGTGGAAGTCGCCGGAAACGACGGCCTCGGAACCGACTCCTCTCTCCTCGACCGCGAGCAGGTTCCACTCCTGGTCGCCGCTGCCGGAGCGGTGCTCTTAGTCCCCGTCGTCGTCGCCGCGCTCGCGGGCGGGGTTTCCGGCACGGGTGGGGGCTGGTCGCTCGTTGCGCTCGTGGCGACCCTTCCGGTCACCGCCGCCGTCTGGCTCGGACTCACTCGGGTGAGCCCGGAAACCGGAGTTACCGGTGGTGTCGGCGTTCTCGTTGTGTTCGGTCACGCGCTCGACGGCGTCTCGACCGCTGTCGGCGTTTCGCAACTCGGGTTCGGCGAGCGAACACCACTCTCCCGGATTATCCTCGAACTCGGTGGTGTTCCTCCCGTTCCGCTGCTCGGCGAGGGATGGGTGTTTCTACTGGTCAAGCTGGCGGTCGCAAGCGTCGTCGTCCACCTGTTCGTCCCGTACGTCCGTGAGAAACCGGGTGAGGGGTCTCTGCTGTTGGGACTCATCGCAGCGGTCGGGCTCGGTCCCGCCGTTCATAACCTGATCCTGTTTACCGTCGCAGCCTGAGGCCGCCGGACGGTGAGTCGGTCAGTCTTCTTCGACGACTTCGGGGTCTTCGATGGCAGACTGGAGCGAGTCGAGTCCGTTGACCCACTCTGAGACGAGGCCGTACTCAAGTTCCTCAACGAGTTCGATATCGAGGTGGTGACCGTCGATAATTCGGGTTCCGGCCTGTACGACGTAGCCGAGCGCGGCGTCAAGGTCCTCGTCGGCCTCGGCGTCGGCGGCCGCCTGAATGAACTCCGCCACGTCGCCGTCGACGACGCCGCCAACGACGAACTCCTCAGCAGCGTAGAACACGGGCACAAGCGAGGTCTGGACGCCGTCGATCAGCATGGTCTTGTCCTCGTCGTCCAGCGAGACCTCTGCGAGGACGATGTCGCTGATATCGCGGATCTCCTCGACGGCGCGCTCCTCACCGATACGTTCCTCGTCCAGTGCGGCCAGGACCTTCGCAATCGCGATGGCGGCGTCGTCCTGCAGATTCAGTAGGAGTCGCGCCGAGTCCTCGTTTTCGGGGTCGAGATCCTCTTCGGCGAGTCTATCGAGCCAGTTCTGCCAGCGCTCCTCGGAGTAGAACGTCTCAACATCGTCATCCTCGGTCATGTCCAATACCTCTCCCGGACTACTCAAAGGCCTTTCCTATCACCGCCCCCCGCGAGACGCCGTCACACCCTTCCAAGCGCTTCGATCAGCGCGTCTCCGGGCCCGCAAGGGTGGCCTCGGTGTCGATCCCGTACACCGCGGCCGGGGTCTCCACGTGTGCTCGGCGAACCGCTTCCCCGTGGCCCTCCTCCAGCAGCCATCGGACTCGCCGTGGAACGGTCTTCGGTCCGAGTACCATCCCCGGTTTCTCGGGATCGTCGACGAAATCGGTTTCCATCAAAAACGGCTCGCCGGACTCGGCAGCGCGTTCGAGTCGGTCCCGATCACTCATGACGCTCGGGATGGCCCCCTCCAGTCGCCCGGCCGCGTAGTGTTTCACCACGCGGTCGGGATCGAGTCCGACCGCCTCTGCTGTCGCCGCGAGGTCGGTGAGATCCTCGGTCGACTCAGTATGAAGCTGTACCGCACAGCCGACCGCGGCCGCGCGCTCGAAGGCGCTCCGGGTCACCGCGTTCGAGGCCTCCCACACCGCGTCGGTGACATCGTAGTGCGGCCGGCCCGATTTCAATGCGAGCGCTCGCCCGTCGGCGACGTACTCGCTCGCGACCTCGATCCCGCCGGCCATCAGCTCCTGTGCTGCCGTCGGGGAGAACGCCCGTTCGTCGACGAGCCGGCTTATCAACCCGGGATGGACGCCGAGGACGGGCCACGCGCGTCCCGGGAGCGCGTCGGTCGCGGCGTCGACGGCGTCGAGCGTCTCTTCAAAGACGGCGCGAAAGTCGTCTGGCTCGTCCGGTTCGACACCGAGGTGCCAAGAGGGCTTGTTGACGACGAGCAGGTGGGTACCGCCGAGTCGGGCGAACGCCTCGACAGCGTCGATCCCCTGCCCGTGCCGCGGGTCGAGATGGAGGTGGTTATCCAGCACCGGTGTGTCGAGGTCGGCTTCGGTCATGTCTCGGATCGCGGTCCAGTGTCGGATATGCGTTCCGTGCCCGTCCGGTTGAATTGGATTGATCTCATAGCGGAGTAAAGCCGGCGGAAAGTCTCTTGATACTGGTGGTCGAACGTCGAGCATGCGCCGGCCGCTCCTCGTCGTTGTCCTCGTCGTTCTCGGCGGGATACTGATGGTGAACCCGCTGTACCTCCCGATCGTGATCGACGATCCGACTACTGGCTACTCCCATGCGGTTCAGCCGATCGACGCCGACCTGATCGACGACGACGCCGATGTCGTCGACCGGACGGAGCTCGATCCGGAGGCTCGCGAAGCGTTCGACCGCGCGCGTGACTCGTCGGAGGGAGGATTCACCGTCGAGAATCCCGACCAACGGGTCGATTCGCTGCCGTATCCGGCGGAGCCGACAACTGGTGACGGAATCCTCGTCGTTGCTGACGGCGACGACCGCTACGAGTTCTGGACACAGACAGTCGAACAGGAGCCCGCTTCGACAGTTGTCCAGCGCGTTCTTGTCCAGCCGGTCGGGTTCCTCGTCGGGTTTCTCGCGCTCGTCGCCGCCGTCGCGGTCGGGATCCGTGGAGTGAACGGTGACGCTCCGCCGGACGGCGAATAAGTCGTCTCCGCCGGACTGCGGTCGAGCCGTCTCCGCCGGACACAATACCTATGCCCGCCCCGTGACGACGGACGTAACGTCGATGGTCTCCCGCCCGATATCAAATTGGACCGACGGGAGAGCAGGCACCATCGCTCGGCGTGTCGGGTCCGGGGCCCGTGAGCGGGTCCGGATCGACACCCGGTCGCTCGCGGCGTTCCGGGTCGCCCTCGGGCTCCTGATCGTCGCAGACATCCTGCTTCGGTCGCGGAACCTGACACACTTTTATACTGACCACGGGGTTGTTCCGGTCGAGTTGGCCGTGGCCGCCGAGCCGGTCGCCGCCTACTCCCCGTACGCGCTCGTCACGTCCCCTCGCGGCGTTGCCGTGTTGTTCGCACTCACCGCGCTCGTCGGTGTTGCGCTCGCGCTCGGATATTATACCCGCCCGATGACGCTCATCGCGTTCGTACTCGTCGTGTCGCTCGACGCACGCAACCCGTTCGTGTTGAGTTTTGCTGACGTGTTATTCGCGACGCTGCTCGCGCTCGCCGTGTTCCTCCCACTCGGCGAACGGTGGTCAATCGATGCGGTTACCTCGGACCGACCGCGTCGTGAGTCGATTGCGAGCGTTGCGACCGCGCTCGTGCTCGGACAGATCGTGATCATGTATGTCGTTAACGGGTACCACAAGACGACATCGGAGCTGTGGCGGTCGGGCGAGGCGGCCGTCTTGGTCCTCGGGATCGACGAAATCACGTTTCTGTTCGGGGACGCGCTGCGGGCGGCTCCTGACCTGCTTCAGATCGGAGGATTCGTCTGGCTCATCATGCTGTGTCTCGCGTGGATCCTGCTCGTCAGTCGAGGGCGGCTACGACACCTGTTCGTGGCGGCGTTCGCGATTGCCCACCTCGCAATGGCGTTCACCGTCCGGATCGGTGCGTTCTCGTACGTCTGTCTCGCCGGATTGCTGTTGTTCCTTCAGGGGTCGGCATGGACCGATCTCGGACGCGCCGGTCGACGGGTCGATCGGTGGCTCGCCGAAGTCGACGGGAGCGGCAGCGAAAACGGTGAGTCCGGAGATGAGAGGCGTCTCACAGGCGCTCGTACACGTCTCCTCGGGGTCGCTCGCCGGGTTCCACGTCCGACGCTGGGCGCCCCCTCGAAGCTGTTCGCGACGATTCGCCGCCGGCTTCCCGATCTGGTCGCGCCACACGCGTTCGTCGTCGTCGGGGTCGCGGGGGTTGTACTCGCCCTTCTTGTTGCCGGCGGACTCTCTGCGGTCGGAGTGCTTGACGACGACTCCCCACAGGCAGAGGTCGAGGCGGGAACGAACGCGCTCGTCGAGTTCCAGACTGACTGGTCGATATTCGCGCCGGTCCCGCGGACGACCGACCGGTACTACGTGTTCCCGGCACGAGCGACGGACGGAACGCTCGTCGACGCGTACAACGATCGGGCACTCTCGTACGACAGACCGTCAGCGACGCTTCAGACCCAGCACGCGACCTACCGCGAGCGGTTCTACATGGCCTCAGTGGTCGGCGACGACGAACCGGTCGCTCGACACCTCGCGGAACACGTCTGTGACACGTACCGAACCGAGACCGACGCGTCACTCGTCAGGGTCGAACTGTATGTCGTGACCGAACAGATAACGCGCGAGACGATTTCGAACCCGGACGCACGTGAGCGATCCGCCTCCCAAGTGCTCGCACACAACTGTGGCAACGACGATAGCGACCCCCTTCCGTCACCGCCAGAGAGCGGCTAGCCGAGAGTACGGCCGCGAGCGTTTCAAAAAGAAGCCGGCTACTGTTTCGAGGTGTCGTCGCTCGTCTCGTCGTCAGTATTGTCAGTCGTCTCGTTGCTGTCGCCGTCTTCGTCGGCAGCAACCTCATCCAAGTGTTTCTCGACCGTTTCGTCGACGGTTTCCTCCACGGTCTCTTTGACAGTTTCGTCGACCGTTTCCTTCATCGTCTCTTCAACTGTCTCCTCGACGGTCTCTTCAACTGTCTCCTCTACCGTCTCTTCAACTGTCTCCTCTACCGTCTCTTCAACTGTCTCCTCTACCGTCTCACCGACGGTCTCTCCAACAGTCTCCTCCACCTTTTCCTCGACCGTCTCGTCGACCGTTTCCTTCACTGTCTCGTCGACGGTCTTTTCAACCGTCTCCTCGACATCTTTGGACACCTTCTCGACTGTCTCTTCGACGTCTTTGGTCACCTCGCCGACCTTCTCTTCGACCTCTTCTGAGACCTTTCCGACGCTCTCGTCAACCGCCTCCTCGACCTCCTCGGCACGGGGGCGTCTGTCGACGCGCTCGTTCACCGCTTCGAGCCGATCGATGACCTCGTTGACCTCGGTTTTGAGCGTCTCCTCGACGTTCTCCGTCACCTCCTCTGTCATCCACTCCGGATCGAATCTGGCCATTTTCCAGGTGACGTGGACGACGTACGAGACCAGTACACCCAGTCCGAACGCCCCGCCGACGGTGTCGCCGACGAACGCGAAAAGGACGACGGCGACGAAGATCAACAGTCCGTACGCCAAGTCGACGAGGAAATCAACGCGATTCGGATTCACTGACGCGTTCCCCCGCGTATCATCTGCGTTTCAAAAGTACTCATCACCTATATGTTCCCGTCCCGACCGATAATACTGATCGTTTCTCCGTTCGATCACGACACTGGAGACCTGGTGCCCCGTCGACGGGCGTCAGGCGCTTCCGGTGTAGTGATCACTCTGGGGTGGATTCGAGCGCCCGACGGGTCGGTTCGTCGACCTGAACGAGATGACACAGCGGATTTCCGGGATAGACGACCGGGTTCTCCAGAACACCGATCAGTAGTCCGGTGAACGGTGCTTCGACGCCGATTGCGTCCTCCTTGAACGGGTTGGTGATCGTCGCGATCCGGTCGCCCTCGTGGACCAGCGACCCGCTCTCGTAGTGGGTGTCGACGATTCCGCCGGCGTCCGCCCGAAGCCACGTCTTCTCGCCGGAGCCGGCAACGAGCGTTCGCCAGCCGGGCCAGCGGACCGCCTCGCGTTCTACCAGTCCGTACTCGGCGAACACCGAGCGCACGCCCGCAAGCGCATCGTCGATGAGGTCGCGTTGGAACCGGTGGGCTTCGCCCATCTCGATCGTGATCGTCGGTATTCCGTCGTCGGTCGCCTCACCACGCAACGTGCCGCTTGGCCCGTCGCTATCGATGACGACGCTCGATCCGAACGCCATCGCAAGCCGGTAGACCCCCTCGTCAGCCATGTCGCCCCGGACGTGAAGCATGTTGGTCCGTCCGCGCGTCGAGGTGTGGAAGTCGAGGCCAAAGTCACACGGCTCGATGAAATTCGTGTAGATCCGGTGGGCCATTCGCTTCGAACTCGTCGACCCCGGTCGCCCGGGGAACGAGCGGTTTAGGTCTCGGTCGTACACCGGGAGGTATCGCTGCTGTGCCAGAAACCCGGGGACGTTGAGAACGGGGAGACAGACGAGGGTACCGGCCAGCTCTGAGAGGTCCCACTCGTGAGCCACTTCGCGGACAACCTCGATGCCGTTCAACTCGTCCCCGTGGGAGGCCGCCGAGAGGAAGACGGTCGGGCCGTCCTGCTCTCCGTTGACGATCGTCACGGGGATCCGAACCGGGTCGCCGAGGTACGTCTCGCTGATCCCGTATCGAACGTTCTGCGTCTCACCGGGGGCGACCGCGCCGCCGTTGTACGTGAAGGCCCGGTCGTCGTCCATATCTCTCGCCAGCGGTGGCTCGGATTTATATATGACGGGACGACGGCGGCACGCGGATCCGTCGGCGACTATTTATATACGAAAACGGAAACGATATCGGGTGAGTTTTTATTGCGGCGGTCGCAGTTTACAGCATGTCCGGGGACCCGGTTCGTGTCGGTGTACTGTCGTTACATAACAGCAAGGAGACGAAAGCCATCTGTAACGCGGTCGAGGACCTCGGTCACGAACCGGTCTGGCTCCGCGAGGAGAACGCAGCGATAAGCGTCGAGGACGGCGTCGTCGACATCGAGCCCGCGGTCGACGTGATCGCCAACCGTCTGTTGGTGTCGAACACTGACCAGCCCGCGGAGCTGCTCGGGCTGGCGGCGACGTTCGAGCGGATCCGACCGATGCTCAACGAGCCGAACGCCGTACTCGCGTCGATCCACAAGTTCGCCACCGCGGCAACGCTCGCCGACTGGAACATCCGCGTCCCTGACGCCCTGCTTGCGCTGTCGAACGACCGCCTAAACGAGGACCGAGAGCGGTTCGGTGATGTCGGGGTTTATAAGACTGCCATCGGCACGCACGGCGGCGGAACCTGGAAAGTCGACCTCACAGAGCGCGTCAATCCGAAGGTGGGCAACCGACAGGCGTTCCTCCAACAGCTCATCGACCGCGACGACGAGAAACACCGTGACCTCCGAGTGTACATCGTCGGCGACGAAATCGTCGGCTCGATGTACCGGTACGCGCCTGAAGGAGACTGGCGAACCAACGTTGCGCTCGGCGGCGCGGTCGAAGACGCCACCGACGACATGCCCCAGGCGGCGGCTGACACCGCTTTATATGCTGCCGACGTGATGGGGTTGGACTACGCCGGAGTCGATCTCGTCGAAGGATACGACGGCTGGTACGTCCTCGAAGTGAACCCGACAGCAGGATTTAAAGGGCTGTACGAGGCGACCGGCACAAGCCCCGCGCCACACATCGCCAAGTTGGCAATCGAGACCGCCGGCGGCGAGGTCGACGACGCGGATGTCGAGCGGATCGCGGCGACGCTCGACGACTCCCGACCCTCCTGTGCGCCGAGCCCAAAGCCGTCCCCGACGGAACAACCCGTTATCGGCTACATCGAGGAGGTCGTCGTCACTGGAACGTCGGGGTCGACGCAGTCGCTCGCAAAATCGGACACCGGTGCGACCCGGACGAGTATCGACACCAGCCTCGCCGCCGAGATCGGTGCCGGCCCGATCAAGAGCATGACTCGTGTGAAATCCGGCAGCGTGAAGGGCGGGAAGGCTCGCCCGGTTGTTGACCTCGTCATTGGGATCGGCGGAAACCAACACACCGTCACCGCCAGCGTCGAGGACCGCGGCCATATGGAGTACCCCCTGCTTTTGGGCCGCGATATTCTCACTGATTATCAGGTTGACGTGCGAAAACGTGCCGATGTCGACGAGACCGAACGCGGCGAGACCGGCGAAATTCTGGAAGAGTGACGATTTTGCCCGTCGCCGCGAGCGTCGGGTCCGTCTGACGAAGGTATAAGACCGAGGGTGTCAATGCCACAGCACATGGTGAAGAGTACGGTTCGGTTTCCCGAGGAGGTCGTCGAGGAGATCGAATCGCTCGTCGAGGAGGGACAGTTCGAAAGCAAGTCCGAGTTCTATCGCTTCTCTGCGGACTACGTGCTCTCTCGGACCCTCGACGAGTACGAACCGGAGACGATCGACTACGAGGCGATCGAGGCGGAGGTAATCCCTGAGGCTGAACAGCGGCTCGGAAGCGCAGAGCCGGATGAACCACCATTCTTCGACTCGGTCGCGTTCGTCCGGAAACTGGCGCTCAGAGGACGGTTCAGCGATGCCGAAGATTTCATCGACCACCAGTACGTCCCGGGCGACCGTCACGCGGTCCTCCTCGAAGAGGTACTCCGGCTGTACCGGGAGGACGCCGCAGCCGACGATCAGTCGCCAGTAAATGACGACCGGCAGCCGCCGACGCAAAACTCATAAGCTAGCCGACACCACCGAGGGGTATGAACCCTGTCACGCTCGAACGAACGCGGACCTGTATCCGCTGTCACGAACGGTTCACCGAGCCCGCAGGGACGATCACGCGCATCTGTGACGACTGCCCGGGCCGCAGGACCGCGACGGCTCTCGGCGCGGACGGAAAGAGTATCATAAACCGAAGCCGGGAGCGAACGTGTATCCGCTGTGGGGACGTGTTCATAGAGGACTCGGACGAGATATCACGACTTTGTCAGTCCTGTGATCCGGACCACGTTCTTCTGGACTGACGACGAACGTGTTACGACTCGTATTCGGCCCAGATATACCGCGTCCCGTAGCTCCGATACGGTCGCCACGCCTCGGCAACGCCGCGCATCTCTGCCCGACTCAACTCGCCACCGTCGGCGTACAGCGACTCAATACCCTTCCTAACCGCGAGGTCACCGAGCGGGAGGACATCCTCACGGCCGAGCGCGAAGAGCAGATACATCCGTGCGGTCCACTCGCCAACGCCGCGTATCTGGGTCAGTTCCGCTACTACCGCGTCGTCGTTGTGGTCGGCGAGCGCGTCTGGGGCCAGCGCGTCGCCGCGTTCCTCGAACGTCGTCGCGGCCGATCGGAGGTAATCGACCTTCGTTCGGCTGACGCCCGCCTCGGTGAGCCGATTGGGATCGGCTGCGAGCACGCGCTCAGGCGTCACCTCGTCGCCAATGACCCTGAAGGCCCGCTTGCGGATTGCCGCGGCTGACGCCGTCGAGAGCTGTTGATTCAGGATCGACACGCAGAGGCGTTGAAACGGGTTCTCTGCGGGCTCAACGTCGAGCGGTCCGAACCGGTCGATCAGCCCGGCCATCACCGGATCCTCACGCAATGTCGCCGTGACTTGGTCGTTCATCGATCGCGTGTTCGGCCCGACGGCTCCTGTACGTTTCCCGAGCCCGCGTCGGCCACCCGAATAAACTTACCGTAGGTTTTTCGTTTGGAAGATGGAAACGTTCAACCATGACGGTTCCGACCGTTGTCGTATGCAACTCGAAGACGTTCAGCGCGTGACGGTCCTCGGCGCGGGAAACATGGGTCACGGCATCGCGGAGGTTGCCGCGCTCGCCGGCTACGACGTGTCCTTGCGTGACATCAAAGAGGAGTTCGTACAAGACGGCTACGACCAGATCGAGTGGTCACTCGGCAAACTCGCCGAAAAAGACCGGATTAGCCAGGAGGCGGCCGACGACGCGCTCGACCGCGTGGAGACGTTCGTGAGTCTCGAAGACTCACTTGCGGACGCCGACGTAGTCATCGAGGTAGTGCCCGAAAAGATGGAGATAAAGACTGACGTGTACGACGAGGTCGTCGAGTTCGCGCCAGCGGAGGCTGTCTTCGTCACCAACACCTCCAGTCTTTCAATCACCGAACTCTCGGAGGTCACCGACCGCCCCGAGCGCTTCTGTGGGATGCATTTCTTCAACCCCCCGGTGCGGATGGACCTCGTCGAGGTCATCTCCGGAAAACACACCTCCGAAGAGACGCTCGAACTGATCGAGGGGCTTGCGGAGTCTATGGACAAAACCCCCGTCCGCGTCCGAAAGGACAGCCCGGGGTTTATCGTCAACCGCATTCTGGTCCCGCTGATGAACGAGGCGGCGTGGATCGTCGAGTCCGGAGATGCCACGATCGAGACGGTGGACTCCACGACGAAATTCGACATGGGACTGCCGATGGGCTCGTTCGAACTCGCCGATCAGGTCGGGATCGACGTGGGCTTTCACGTCCTCGAATACATGCACGAAGTACTCGGCGACGCCTATCGTCCCTGCCCGCTGCTCGCCGAGAAGGTCGAGGCAGGTGACCTCGGTAAAAAGACCGGGAGCGGATTCTACGACTACGACGACGGCAACGGAGCGCAGATCCCGACCGATGCGGTCGACGCCGACGTTCGCAAGCGACTGCTCGCGGTGATGGCCAACGAGGTCGCCGGACTGATCGGCGACGATGTCGCCGATGCCGACGCGATCGACCGGGCGGTGATGCTCGGTGCGGGCTTCCCGGATGGTCCCGCCAAGCTCGCGGACGGCGAGGGGCTGGAAACGCTCGTGGACACGCTCGACACGCTCGCCGAGGAGACCGGTGAGGAGCGCTACGAGGCAACCGACTACCTGCGCGAGGCCGCCGAAGCAGGTGGATTCCGCGGCGACGACGGCGAAGACGAGACAGGTGCCGATTACGACACGATCAACGTCATCGTCGAGGACCGGATCGGCCACGTCGAAATCGACCGCCCACACCGGATGAACACGATTAGCGGCGAGCTGCTCGATGAGTTCGCCGACGCGATCGACCGACTCGACACGGACGACGAGGTTCGCGCGATCCTCCTGTCGGGTGCGGGCGACCGCGCCTTCTCTGCCGGTGCCGATGTCCAGAGCATGGCCGGCGGGGGCGGCAACCCGCTCGAAGCGATCGAGATTTCCCGACACGGTCAACAGACGTTCGGAAAGCTAGAAGACTCCGATAAGCCCGTGATTGCCGCCATCGACGGCTACTGTCTCGGCGGCGGAATGGAACTCGCAACCGCGGCTGATCTGCGGGTCGCCTCCAAGCGCTCGGAGTTCGGACAGCCCGAACACAACCTCGGTCTGCTGCCGGGATGGGGCGGCACACAGCGACTCTCTCGGATCGTCGGCGAGGGACGCGCAAAGGAGATCATCTTCACCGCCGACCGTTACGAGGCGGCGACGCTGGCGGAGTACGGCTTCGTTAACGAACTGGTTCCGGACGACGAGCTCGACGAGCGCGCGTGGAAACTTGCCGAGGACCTCGCAGCCGGGCCACCGATCGCGCAACGCTACACGAAACGTGCGATGCACGCCGGCCGCGGCGACGACGAGGCCGGTCTCGAAGTCGAGGCACAGGCGTTCGGTCACCTGATGAACACGGAGGACCTCATGGAGGGGATGACCGCGTTCATGGGCGACGGCGAGCCGGATTTCAAGGGCAAGTAGGCGGAGCCGAACGCCGGCGAATTATTCGGCGTCCGCAACCCGCGCCGAAAAGAACACCCACCGCTCATCGTCTTTTTCAGGCGTGTCAGGCGTGTTCCACGTTCGTTCGACAACGAACCCCGCGTTTCGAAGGTGCCTCCGCGTCTCCTCCGCACCCGCGATGTGCCACTGCATCTCGACGCCCGTGTCGAGCCAGTTCGGGTTCTCGCCGGTCCACTCCGCCGGACCCTCCGAGACCAACAGGCGACCGTCGTCAGCCAGCACCCGCGCGAACTCGTCGATAACCCCCTGATGCTGCCCTTGCGGGACGTGGATCAGCGAGTGATACGCAGTCACCGCGTCGAAAGCGTCGTCACGAAAGGGGAGCGCAGCCATATCTCCCTGTGCGAGCGCCGTGTCGGGGACGCTCTCGGCGGCCAACTCCAACTGTGCGCGGGAGATGTCGATGCCCGTCGCGGCCGCCGCCGCCGTCAACTCGCGGAGTACTGGCGCCCCCTGTCCGCACCCGGCGTCGAGGACGCGCGCCGATCCGGGTAGCTCGTCGCGGAACCGAGCGAGGACCTCGGACCCGAGTCCGTCCTCGTTCCGATCCGCCGCGTACGCCTCCGCGAGTCCGTCGTACCCGCGACGTACGGCATCCTTCTCTACCATGCGGACCGGATCCGAAAGGAGTGTATTCAGGACTTCGATCGGCAGTGCTCGCTTCCACCGGAACCGCCGGATCGACGTGTTATATATACCCCTCTTCGACGAGCAACTCACCGTTTAGCAGCGATGCGCCGGCCGCACCGCGAATCGTGTTGTGCGCGAGGCAGTTGTACTTCGCGCCGACGTTCGTCTTCTGTATCCCGCCGGCCACGATTCCCATGCCGTCCGCGTACGTCCGGTCGAGTCGCGGCTGTGGGCGCTCTGGCTCGTCGTCGCCGTACACCTTGATCAACTGGTCGGGCGAACTCGGTAGGTCGGCGCTCTCGAACGATCGCATGGCCTCGCGGAGCGCTTCGGGTGATGGATCCTCGTCGAACTCGGCGAACACGTTTTCGAGGTGGCCATCGAGCGTGGGGATCCGGTTACAGGAGGCAGCGACATCGGCGTCGTGGAGGGCGACTTCCGCGCCGTCGAACTCGCCGAGCAGCTTCCGCGACTCGGTCTCCATCTTCGACTCCTCGCCGCCGATGTGGGGGATGGCATTGTCGATGATCTCCATCGAGGTGACGCCGGAGTAGCCCGCGCCGGAGACAGCCTGTAAGGTGGTGACGTGGACCGACTGGAGACCGAACTCGTCGATAGCGGCCAAGGTCGGCACCATCGTGATCGTCGAGCAGTTCGGATTCTTTACGAGGGCGCCGTCCCAGCCGCGCTCGTCGCGCTGGACCTCGATGAGACCGAGGTGGTCGGGGTTGATCTCCGGGATGGTAAGCGGTACGTCGGCCGCCATCCGGTCGTTCGAGGAGTTCGAGGAGACGACGTATCCCGCCTCCAGAAACGCGGGCTCGACTTCGGCTGCGACCCCGGACGGGAGCGACGAAAAGAGGAGGTCGATGTCGGCGTCGGCGATCCCTGTCGGCGAGGTTTCGACGACTTCCATATCCGCGACATCGTCCGGGATCGGAGTGTTTACCCGCCATTTCGCGGCCTCGCGGTACGTCTTCCCCGCGCTGTCGGCGCTTGCGGTGACCGCGGCGAGTTCGAACGTGGGGTGGTCATCGAGCAGTTGGATGAATCGCTGGCCCACGGCACCCGTGGCGCCGAGGATACCGACTCGTACAGACATTGTACGGTGGTGGGTCACAGACACGTAAGTGGGTTCGGATAGCTGCCGATTCCGCCGGCCGAACCGATATGCCGGGCCTGATCGTTCCACCGACGGCTCGTCACCTCGGTCCGGGGTTGCCGTGCTCGGTCGAAGGCGAGACCACTGTCGGCGGAGAGTGAGCCCACGTCGGTAGAGAGTGAGATCGTTGCCGGTGGAAGGCGGTATTACGTCAGTTAAAGGCAATTTTATCGCCGGTTAAGGGCGGGATCGCCGCCGGTTAAGAACGGGATCGCCACCGGTTAAGAGCGGGATCGCCACCGGTCGATACGTTTATTCTTGTATATCTATATAGTGGTATTGTGCGGTAATATACAGGCTTTTGCTATGACCACACCCAGCACGGACCACATGGATCCGATACCGGAGACGGGAGAAGCGAACGGTTCAACTCGTCGGTCGTTTCTGGTTGCGGCGGGCGGAGCAGGCATGGCGACGCTCGCCGGCTGTGCGGACGAAGGCGATCTGGACGGCGACGACGACGACGGTGATGACGATGACGTCATCAACGTCTCCATCGCGCCGACCGACTCGTTCGACAACATTCGGACGAAGGGTGACGGATCGGAGGCCATCACCTACCAGATATACGCCGGGCTCATGACGCACACGCCCGGCCAGCTCGAACCGGTCGGCGAACTCGCGGAGGACTACACGATCTCCGAGGACGGAACCGTCTACGAGTTCGACCTCCGGGAGGGGCAGACGTTCCACGACGGCTCCGAGTTCACGGCTCACGACATCGTCTACTCGTGGGAACGGCTCGTCGGATCGCCGAACACACAGGAGGCGAGACACATCACGACGGACGTTCCGGTCGATCACGAGGTCGACGCGGAGAGCCCGGGCGACGCGGCGTACCCGGAGGACTACGTGTCGGGGTCGCTCGCGGTCGAAGCCGTCGACGACTTCACGCTCCGGATGGAGCTGCGAGCGCCGTGGCACTCCGTTTTAGAGAAGCTCACCATCGGGGAGGTCGAGCCGATCCCGGAAGGGCTCGTGGACGACCTTCCGGACTACGACGGCGAGATGTCCTTCGAGGAGTTCGAGAGCAGCCCGCCGCCGGGGTTGGGCCCGTTCGAGTTCGTCGAGTATCAGGAGGGCTCACACGCCCGCTTGGAGGCGTTCGACGACTACTACGGCGAAGGGCCACACGTCGATGCGATCGACATGACCATTCTCGCGGACGATGACGGACGCTACCAGCGCGCGCTCGGCGGCGACGTCGACGTCTTCGACATCCCGGAAACGCAGTACGACGACACTGCCGCCGAGATCGACAACGAGACCGAACTCGGCGTCCGGACGGGGACGTACACGCTCGAGAACGGCGAGACGGTGAACTACGGCGAATGGCAGGACGTGTACACGGCGTACATCATCAACAACGCCGAGCGAGTGCCGAAACACGTCCGGCAGGCGATGGCGTACACGCTGAACCAACACCAGATCGTCGACGACGCGTTCAACGGGCTGGGCGTCCCGTCGTACATGTACACGCCCCCGACGGTGTTCCCGGGCGGCCCGGAGGCGTACATGGAGAAGGCCCGCGAGGAGTATCCGTACGGGTTCGACGAGCGCCTTCCCGGGGAGGCGCGTGACCTCATGGAGTCGAACGGTCACGACGCCGACAACCCGTTCGAGCTAACGTTCACGACCTTTAACGACCGCCAGCCGAACGCGTACGATCGACTGGCGAACCTGATGCGCGAACAGCTGTCGCCGGTCCACATCGAGATGTCGATCGAGCAGGTGCCGTTCAACACGATCATCGACCGAGCAATCGGCGGCGAACTCGACTCGTTCACTCTCGGGAACTCGATCGACTACCCGGAGGCACAGGACACGCTCCGGTACGCCCGCGGGGATCCGGACGACTTCAGCCGCTGGTACGGAACGTCGGCCGCCGACCGCGCCGCGGAGCTCTGGGAGGACGAGGTGCTCGCGAACCCGGGTCCGAGCGAAACCGCCGTGGAAGCCCGTCAGGACGCATACATCGAGATGGAGGAGGCGAACTGGGAGGACGTGCCGGACGTCATGCTGTATCATCCGGTCGAAACCGAGTACTGGAGCGAGGACCTCGAGTACGAGCCGCAGTCGACGGCGTTCCATCGCCAGCAGTACAACCGTGCCCGGTTCGAGTGACGGAGCCGGATGCGTGTCGCACCGCGACCCGGACGACAGCTCGCACCCCGCACCGACCGGCGGGCGACCACTGACGTGACCGCCGAATGAGTCGGATCCAGTACCTCGCAAAGCGGTTCCTGCTGTCGGTTCCGGTGGTCGTGTTTGGGACCAGTCTCACGTTTCTCATCATCCGGCTCGGGCCGATAGACCCGGCGGCGGCGATCCTCGGGCCGGACGCGGACCCGCAGAACGTCGAGCGGTACGAGCGGATCCGCGAGCAACTCGGGCTCAACGAGCCGCTATGGGAGCAGTACCTGAGTTTCATGTGGGAGATGCTCACCTTCGATCTGGGGGCGTCGTGGGTCGTCCATCCCGGCGCGGACGTGAACGCCCTGTTGATGGTATACATGCCACGAACGCTGTGGCTCGGCTTCTGGTCCGTACTCGTCGCCTTGTTCATCGGGATCCCGCTCGGCTTTTACGCGGGAGTGAACCCGAACACGCCGGCGGACTATCTGGCGTCGTTCGGCGGGATCGTCTGGCGTGCGATGCCGAACTTCTGGCTCGCGGTCATCCTCGCCGCGCTGTTGGTTCAAAGCGAACGGTTCCTGTTCGGGTTCAACTGGACTGCATGGCTGGTCGAAACGGACGTCATCGGGACCCCGGACCTCGAGAACCTCCATCGACCGTCGAACTTCCTCGCGGCGACGAAACAGATACTCCCGGCCGCGCTCGTGTTGGGGTCCGCGTCGATGGGCAACGAGATGCGGATCGGTCGCACCGCCGTACTGGAGACGATCAACTCGAACTACGTGGATGCGGCACGGGCGAAAGGGGTCTCGGGAGGGCGACTGATCTGGAAACACGTGTTCCGGAACGCGCTCATCCCGCTCATCCCCGTCATCACGAGCGAGGCGTTTCTGCTCATCGGCGGCTCCGTGCTCGTCGAGGTGATCTTCGGGATCAACGGCCTCGGGTGGCTCTTCTTCGAGGCGACGATCCAGGGAGACATCCCGCTTGCCGGTTCGCTGATGTTCTTCTTCATCGTCCTCATCGTCGGCGTGAACATCCTCCAAGACGTGTTGTACACCGTGATCGACCCGCGTGTCGGCTACGAACGTACCTGAATGAACGAAACACTTCGAACGGCGATCGGCGGAGATCACCGATCCGACTGGCCGGAGGACGCGACGCTCGGGGATCGACTCCGATCCCGTCCGGGGCCGGCGCTTCGGTGGCTCGTCGTTCTCGTCGGCCTGCTCGCCGTACAGATCGGGATGGTGCTCGGCTGGATCGCGGGGTATATCCCCTCCGGAGCCCTCGCGGACGCGCTCGGATCGGTCCCGGCCGCGCTCTCCCACGAAACGATCCCGAACCGCGGCTACTACCATCCTGACCACGGGTGGGTTGGCACGTTCATGGGGCTCTCGCCCGCGGTCGCGTGGGCGCTACGGACGGCGCTCGTCTACCTGTACGCCGCGGCCGTGGTGTATTGGGTATGGGTCGGGTACGAGCTGTTCCGTGCCGTCTACCGTGCTCCGGACTGGACGCCCCGGGACGACGTCGTCGACCGGCTTCGAGGTCACACGTGGGGGCTGTTCGGTGCGGCCGTCGTGTTCGCGTTTCTCGTGTACGCGCTGTTCGCGCCCGTCGTGAGTCCCACCGACATCGGACAGAACCTCTATGACCCGTTCTCCTATCAGATCGATTACTTCGACGAGGGGGCGGGCGAGGTGCGAACCGTGTTCATCGGGGACGCGAACCTCGGGTCACAGTCCGGCGCACAGGAGGGGATCGGCCCCATGCAGTACGACGACTACGACCGGTTCCACCCGTTCGGAACGATGGATCGCGGGCAGGACCTGTTCACGTTCATGGCGTACGGCGCGCGTATCTCGCTTTTCATCGGCGTCGTCGCGATCGGATTGAGCGTCCTCATCTCCGGCGCGCTCGCGGTGCTCTCGGCGTACTACAAGGGACTCCTCGATCTCGGCGTCGTGTTGGGAAGCGACTCCGTACAGGCGATGCCGCAGCTGCTCGTCATCATCCTCCTGTCGGTCGTGTTCGCCGACACGTGGATCGCCGGACTCTACGACGGCGGGTTCCTCCTCGCGCTCATCTTCGGGCTGACCGGCTGGCCGTCGCTGTGGCGGGCGGTCCGCGGTCCCGCCCTACAGGTCGCCGACCGAGAGTGGGTCGACGCCGCCCGCAGCATGGGTCAGCGGCCGACGACCACGATGCGACGCCACATGAGCCCGTATCTCACCGGCTATCTCCTGGTGTACGGGTCGATGAGTCTCGGCGGCGTGATCATCGGCGTCGCCGGACTCTCCTTCCTCGGTCTCGGGGTCACCTCTCCGACGCCGGAGTGGGGACGCGCCGTCGACGCCGGACAGCCGTACGTCGCGACGGCGTCGTGGCATATCTCGCTCGTTCCGGGGGTTCTCGTCGTTCTCGTGGTGACGGCGTTCAACGCGCTCGGCGACGGGATCCGGGACGCTATCGACCCGGAGAGCGACACGGGTGCCGGTCAGGAGGGAGCCATGGCGACGGGAGGTGGCGGATGAGCCCGCCGCTACTGGCGGTGGAGGACCTCACGACGGTGTTCCGGACTGACAAGGAGACCATCCGCGCCGTCGACGGCGTGAGTTTCGCGATCGAGCGCGGCGAAACCCTCGGGATCGTCGGCGAGAGCGGCAGCGGGAAGAGCGTCACCGCCCGGTCGATCATGGGACTGGTCGACTCGCCCGGCCGGATCGACGACGCGAGCAGCGTCCGACTCGAGGGAAGGGAGCTGAACACCCCCGATACCGACTGGACCGACGTTCGGGGGGGTCGGATCGCGATGGTGTTCCAGGACCCGATGACTAGTCTGAACCCGGTGTACACGGTCGGAAACCAGATCAAGGAGTCGCTGTTGCTTCATCGCGGGCTCCGTGGTCGGGAGGCGACCGAGGCGGCGACGGAACTCCTCCGTGACGTGGGGATCCCGGACCCGGCTCGGCGGCTCGGCGAGTATCCCCACCAGTTCTCCGGCGGGATGTTACAGCGGGCGGTCATCGCGATGGCGCTCGCGTGTGATCCGGACCTCCTGATCTGTGATGAGCCGACCACCGCACTCGACGTGACGATCCAGGCACAGGTGCTCGAACTTCTCGCGGAGCTACGCTCCGAACAGGACCTCGCCGTGCTGTTCATCACCCACGACATGCACGTCATCTCCGACATCGCGGATCGAGTGGGCGTGATGTACGCCGGGGAGATAGTCGAGACGGGACCCGTCGACGCGGTGTTCGAGGACCCGGCACACCCGTATGCGGAGGGGTTGTTGAGCTGTATTCCGTCACGAAACGTCGGCCGCGAGCGACTCGACACGATCGAGGGCGACGTGCCGACGCCGACGGAAGCGCCCTCGGCGTGCCGGTTCGCGCCGCGGTGTCCCGAGGCGTTCGACGCCTGCGAGCGGGTCCATCCGAGTCGCGTGGCGGTCGAGCGCGGCGACGAGGACCGGGAGGTCGCGTGTCTGTTGTATCCGGAATCGGCGCCGCGTGACCGACGCGTGCGCGAGCACGAGCGACGCGCCGAGCGGTCGGTCAAGGAGGCGGGATCGCGATGAGCGAGGGCGACCCGCTGGTGTCGGTCGAGGGGCTTCGAACCCACTACGAACAGTCGGGGCTCCTTCCGTCACCACCCGTAAAAGCGGTCGACGGGGTCTCCTTCGATGTCCGGCGCGGCGAGACGCTGGGGCTCGTCGGCGAGAGCGGCTGTGGAAAGACGACTCTCGGCCGAACCCTCGTCAGGCTGGAGCGCGCGACCGAGGGTACGATCAGTTTCGACGGGACGGACGTCACCGAGCTCTCCGGCGAGGCGCTCAGGGACTGGCGCGAGCGCGTCTCGATCGTCTTCCAGAACCCGCATTCCAGTCTGAACGAGCGACTGACGGTCGGCGAGATCGTCCGCGAGCCCCTCGACGTCCACGAGTGGGGCGAGCCGGGGGACCGTCCTGACCGCGTTCGATCGCTGCTCGATCGGGTGGGACTCCGGCGAGAGCACTACTACCGGTATCCACACCAGTTCTCGGGCGGACAGCGGCAGCGGGTCGCGATCGCTCGGGCGCTCGCGGCCGAACCGGAGTTCGTCGTCCTCGACGAGCCCGTCTCGGCGCTCGACGTGAGCGTCCAGGCGAAGATCCTCAACCTGCTCGCGGATCTCCAAGCGGAGATCGGGTTGACCTACCTGTTCATCGCTCACGACCTGTCCGTCGTCCGGCACATCAGCGACCGCGTCGCGGTGATGTATCTCGGCAACGTGGCGGAGATCGGTCCGACCGAACGGGTGTTCGAGTCTCCGGGGCACCCGTACACGCACGCGCTGTTGTCCGCGATCCCCGGGGACGCCGGCACTGGCGAGTCGGGCGAGCGGATCACCCTCAGAGGCACGCCGCCCAGTCCCGTGAACCCGCCGGCGGGGTGTTCGTTCACCGCTCGCTGTCCGATGAAGATACGGCCGGAGCGGTGGGCCGAGGTCGACCCGGAGACGTGGGACGCGATAGCGGAGCTCGGAACGGTCATCGAGGGCCGGGAGGACGGGTTCGAGGCGCGAATACGCGATCTGAAGGGGCGGATCGGCCTCGCCGTGGAGCGAGAGACGGCCCTCGCAGTGGCCGAACGGCTCCTCGAGGACGCTGACGCGGGCGAGGCGGTCCGTACCGAGCTCACGGCGATCGCCGAACGGTTCGACGCGGGCGACCACGACGGTGCCAGAGACCGGTTCGACGAGGCGTTCGGCAGCGTCTGTGACCGATCGGCACCGACGGCGACGAACCACGGCGAGACGCATCGGAGCCACTGCCACCGGCACGAGGACGCGCACGACGACGTCGACCGGTTCCGACGGGAGGTGCTCGAACGGTGACGGAGTCGGGCAACGACTCGTCCTCCCGAGCGCTCGCGGCGGGCGTGGTCGAGGTCGGCGTGTACGCGGTGACGGTCTCGACGTGGGTGACCGCGGCGCTTCTCGCCGTGAGCGTCGGGGTCGGGTGGGGGCTCGTCGGCGGCAACAACGCGCTGTTCGTCGTCGGGTGGCTCGCGTTCGGCGTGGTCGCGGTCCGGCTCTTCCCGACCGGGTACGGTGAACGGACGACCGGCACCACCGGACGATCGCGGTTCGATTCGACGGTCGGGCGGCTCCCCCCGCTGCGATGGTACTGGGGCGGATCGCGCGATCCGGCCGCGACGCCGCTGGCACGGCAGTTCGGGGCGTCGGTCGGCCTGCTCGTTACCTCCGCGGCCCTGGAGTTCGGACTCGGCGTTGGAACCTGAAAACACCATGAACGACTGGAAACGCACGCTGGAAGAACTGGACACGCTCGAATCGACGCTCCGATCGTCGGGGTGGGAGACCGTCGCCACGCAGGCGGGCGACGCCTCCTTTCGTCCCCGATCCGTCGGCAACGAGGACTGGGTCGGTCTCTCGATGACGATCCCCGGAGACGACGCCGATCGGATAGCTAAGCTGGCCGAACGGGTCGCCCTCGACGAGTACGAGGTGTTCCGGCGCGCCACCGACGACCGAACGTATCTCGTCGTCCGGTACGCCGATCCCGACGCACGGGTCGCGGTTCTCGTCGCCGCCACGTACGGCCGACACGGAGACGCGGCCCGGTCGGTCGCCCGGACGGCCGCCGAGCGCGGCACGA
The DNA here is from genome assembly GCA_964427935.1 of uncultured Halobellus sp. GTDB lineage: Archaea > Halobacteriota > Halobacteria > Halobacteriales > Haloferacaceae > Halorubrum. Next base: position 28,222 of record CAYRWH010000004.1, read on the forward strand.
TACACACGCGGCTCCGCCGGCTCGACGGAACTCCCGTCGTCGAGTTCGAGCACGCGGACCACGAGCCGTTCTTCGCGTGAGGTCGACCGGATCGAGACCCGCACGACGCGACGCTCTCCGCGTCCTAGACGACGCCGAGCCCGCCGAGAACGAGCCGGACGCCGATGCCTGACAGCAGCCACAGCACGAACCCGCGCCGGACGCGTTCGCTGACCCGCGGGCGTATCCGGGATCCGATCGCGACGCCGACGACCGCCGGGACCGCGGCGGCGACGGAGACGGCGGCGACCGTTCCGTTCGGGTACAGGCCGAGCACGCCGGCGGCGCCGACCCGGACGAGGTTGACTCCGAGGAAGACGATCGCGACCACGCCGACGAACAGGCCGTGTGACAGGTCGAACCGGCGGACGTAGGCGACGACTTGGACGCCGACGTTCGTCGCGCCGAAGAGAACGCCCGAGACGGCTCCGACCGCCGCCATCGCTCCCGGACCGGTAGTCGCGGACGAATCGACGACCGTCGAGCGGTCGGGAACCGGGACGAACCGCTGGCTCGTCACGACGAACACCAGCGTGACGACCCCGAGCGCGAGCCGAAGCGGCGCGTCCGGGAGCCGATCGATGAGCGCCATGCCGAGGACGGTGCCGACCGTCGTGGCGACGAGCAGGGGAGCGAAACGACGCCCGCACGATCGGAGATCCGCGGTCGAGAGCTCCGTCGCGAGCGAGAGGTTCACCGCGACGATCGGGACGATGACGAACACGACCGCAGTCGCCGGATCGACGACAGTCGCAAGCGTCATCGTCGCGACGACAGCGAACCCGAACCCTGCGATCCCGTTAACCGCTCCTGCGAACGCGACGACGACGGCAATAA
>CAYRWH010000005.1:0-14238 GCA_964427935.1 uncultured Halobellus sp.
CGCCGTAACAGAAGACGCTCGGGAGATCCGTCCGGATCGCCGCCATCATCATGCCAGGGAGGTTTTTATCACAGCCCGCGATCGTGACCAACGCATCCATCCGCTCGCCGAAGGAGACGAGTTCGACGCTGTCGGCGATCACTTCTCGAGAGATGAGGCTTGCTTTCATCCCCTCCGTCCCCATCGAGATGGCGTCGGAGATGGTGACGGTGCCGAACTCGATCGGCATCCCGCCGGCGGCGTCGATGCCGTCGATGGCCGCGTCGGCGACGTCGTCGAGGTGGACGTTACACGGCGTGATGTCGGCTGCGGGGTTCGGCACGCCGACGATGGGCGAGGAGAGGTCCTCGTCGTCGAATCCCATCGCGCGGAACATCGAGCGGTGGGGGGCTTTATCAGCGCCCTCGGTCACGTCTCTGCTCCGGAGGCTCTCGTCTTTTTTGCCCGCGAAACGGTCGGCGTCGTCGCGACCGCGGTCACCCGCGTCCGCGGCGTCGTCCGGCTGCGGTTCCTGCTGGCTCATACCGACCGGTGGTGCCGGGCACTCTTAAATCGCCCCAACGGCACAAGGGTTTCCGAGACGGCGCTATTCGGCAAACGCCCGCAGGATCCCCTGCCCGTCCGTACTGGTTGCCACGTCCGGAAGGGTTGCTCGCTCAGGGTGTGGCATCAACACGGCGACCGTTTCGCGCTCACCAAGGACGCCGGCGACGTTGCCGGTCGAGCCGTTGGGGTTGGCAGCGTCGGTGACCTCTCCATCGGCGTTACAGTAGCGGAAGAGGACGCGGTCGTCGGCAACGAGGTTCTCGTAGGCCGCTTCGTCGATTTCGAAGCGACCCTCGCCGTGGGCGATAGGAACCTCGATCACGTCGCCCGCGTTGTAGGCGGCGGTCCACGGGGTGTCCGCGCGCTCGACACGGAGATGGACCGGTTCACACTGGAACCGTGCGGAGGCGTTGGTCGTGAACGCGCCGGGGGTGAGCCCGGATTCTGAACCGATCTGCGCGCCGTTACAGACGCCGAGCACGGGGACCCCGTCCTCGGCCGCGGCGCGGACATCCTGCATGATCGGCGCACGGGCGGCCATCGCCCCGGCGCGGAGGTAATCGCCGTAGGAGAACCCACCGGGGAGGACGATCCCTGTCGTCTCGGCTGGGAGCCCGTCCTCGTGCCAGACGCGCTCGGCGTCGATTCCGAGGTGCCCCAGTGCCCGGACTGCGTCGCGGTCGCAGTTGGATCCGCCGAACTGGACCACCGAGACCGTCATGTCTCCGTCACCGCAACGTCGTAGTCGTGGATCGTCGGGTTCGCGAGCAGGCGCTCGGCCATCTCGTCGGCCCGTTGGGCCGCCGCGTCGGCGTCGGCCGCCTCTAGGTCGATTTCGAACCGGTCGGCCGACCGAAGCGCCGACAGCTCGAATCCGAGGCGTTCGAGCGCCTGCTTCGTCGTCTCGGCCTCCGGGTCGAGCACGCCCCGTTTCAGCCGGACCGTCACGGTTGCGGTGAATTCGCTCATTGTCCGATAGTGCGGAGTCGTGTGTAAAAACCGTTTTGGAACTGAGGTTATATCCACGCTCGTGGATATATACTGGTCGATCGGGTGGGTAGCAGACTCCGCCCGGAACGAAACAGGGAAACCGTTCCGTACTCTTCGGTGCTCATATGCTATCGTTCGAACCGGCGGAGGTGATCGGCGCATGACCCGCGAACTGACCGAGATCACGGTTGTCGGAGGAGACGAGACGGGACTCATCGCCCGGGTCACCTCGCTGCTGTTCGAACGCGGAATAAACATTGAGGACCTCGATCAGGCGGTCCGCGAGGGGGTCTTCCGGATGACGACACGGGTCGACACCGCGGAGATGGACACGTCCAGAGGCGAACTCCGACGAGCGCTCGCCGAACTCGGTCGCGAACTCGATGTCGACATCCAGGTTCGGTTCCCGAGCGACCGCGAGGCCCGACGCGTCGCGCTGCTCGTGACGAAGGAGACGCATGTCCCCGAAGCGATCCTAGAGGCGGAGGCAAACGGCGACCTGGCCGAGAACGGTGAGGCGGAGATCCCGGTCGTCATCGGCAACCGCGGCGACCTCAGATCGCTCGCGGAGCGCTACGATAAGCCGTTCTACGATGTCGGCGACGGGGGCGGCAGCACTGACGAGAAGCGGCTCCTCGACCTGCTCGCGGAGTACGATATCGACCTAATCGCGTTGGCCCGCTACATGCGGATCCTCTCTCCGGAGGTCGTCTTCCGGTACGAGGGTCGGATCATCAACGTTCATCCGTCGTTGTTGCCAGCGTTCCCCGGTGCCGAGGCGTACCGACAGGCGAAAGACGCCGGCGTTCGAATCGCGGGTGTCACCGCCCACTACGTGACGACGGATCTCGACCAAGGACCAATTATTGCTCAGCGAGCGTTTGACGTGCCCGATGGGGCGGATGTCGCCGAGATCAAGCGGCGCGGCCAGCCGCTCGAAGCGGCGGTTCTGTTGGAGGCGGTTCGGCTCCATCTCGCCGATGCTATCGCGGTCCACCGCGGAACCGTTCACGTTCGTGAGGGAACCGACCTCGACCCAGACCTCGGTCTTCCGACGGCCGCAAGCGAGGCGAACCCAGATGAACCGGTCGACGGTGAGCCACTGAGTCAATCGAGTGCGGCGACGACGCGATTAGACTGAGGCGCGGAGTAGCTCTTCCCTACCTCCGGGGTGAACCGGCGACCGAGATGGATTTATACCGATTCGAGCGTACAATCGCTTGATGAGGGAATCGAACGGTAACCACCAGACGTGGATCGAAGGGGTGTGTTCCGACGCAGTCACCGAGTACGCTCTCGGCGTCGTCAGTGACACTCGCGCTGTCGTCCGCAGCGACGAGCGGGTGCTTCTGGTCTTTTTGATTCTTCTCTCGATCGTTGCGCTCAGCGTGTTCCTCCACTACACGGTCTCGATCCTCGACGGACTGCCTGCGGTTCCAGCCACGCTCGTCGCCGGGGACTACTGTAGCAGTCGTTGATAGGCCGGACAGTCGACATCGATCCGCAGACCTCGTGGTTTTATGTTCGGTCAGACCGTACGATAAGTCGCCGGAGTCCGACGCTTTTCTCGTCGGAGTTCGGCGACAACGACCCACGCCCGTCCCGACCGCTCGGGCGGCGTGCCGGATACAGCTCGGGGGTCCGCTGTTCGGCTCGCGCCGCCCGTCAACCCGCCTCTCTCCTCGTCCGTTTTGCCTATCACGACGCTTGTGACACGTCTTACCGACGTGAGTGTCCGCTCTGTCTATCAGTTTGGATAACTCGGACGATGGGTTCTTATTCCGTATGGACGTGTGCGTAGACGCCGCGGGCGAACATCCGTCGACCACCCGTCTCGGGCATGGTCGACTCCCACTCGCTTCCACCGTCCGTCGTCCGTTGGCACCTCGGCCCGGGCCCACCCGCTCCCACACCACCCGGGCCGGCTCTTTGAACGGCGAGAGATGTCCACAGCGCGATGAGCGACCGAAACGCAAGGACAAAACCCCCGCCACGCGAATCGACGGTCGAATGTTCCCCCGCGAGTACCGCGGCGTCGCCTTCGTAGTCGTGCTGTTCGTTATCGTCCAACTGGGCGCGCTGGCGTTAGTGCCGTCGTTTGAGGCGAGCGGCTACCAACCGGTCGAAGACCCGCAGGACCCGACGAACAGCCTGATATACATCGTCGCAATCGTCGTCATGACGGGGTTCATGCTCGCGGCGTTCCGGTACGAGTTCGACTGGGCGATCCGTCTGCTCATCATCGGCGTGTCCGCGTGGCTGTCGTGGTACGTGTTCGCGGCGTTCGTCTCCCCGATTGTCGCCGCGGTCCCCGCAGTTGCCGTCGGCGTCGGACTGCTCGTCCACCCAGAATGGTACGTCATCGACACCGCCGGGGTGTTGATGGGCGCGGGTGCGGCCGGGCTGTTCGGCATCAGCTTCGGTATCCTGCCCGCGCTCGTTCTCCTCTCGTTCCTCGCGGTCTACGACGCGATATCGGTGTACGGGACCGAGCACATGCTGTCGCTCGCGGAGGGCGTGATGGACCTGAACATCCCCGTCGTGTTAGTGATCCCGCTGTCACTCTCGTACTCGCTGCTCGACGACGATTTCTCCGGGGCAAACGATGTCCACGAGAGTGACGCGGATGAGGCCGAGGCGGACAAATCCGGGGAAGCGGATGAGAAGCTTTCAGGGGAGCGCACCGACTCGAATGGACACGTCGATTCGGACAGGCACGTCGACTCGAACGGGCACCCCAACCCTGACGATCACACTGACCCAAACGAGGAGGATGCGGATTCCAAAGCGGAGTCGGACGGCAGCCGCGATGCCTTCTTTATTGGACTCGGCGACGCTGTGATCCCCGCGGTGCTCGTCGCAAGCGCGGCGCGTTTCTCCCCCGCTGATCCCCTCTCCGTGCCGTTCTTCGAGGTCAACCTCCCAGCAGTGTTCGCGATGGGCGGAACGATCTTCGGGCTGCTCGTGCTAATGCGATGGGTGATGAAAGGTCGAGCACATGCCGGTCTGCCGCTTTTAAATGGCGGCGCAATCGGCGGGTACCTGATCGGATCGCTGCTCGCAGGCGTGTCGCTCGTTGACGCGTTAGGTCTCGGTCTCGTGTTGTGATCGCTTGGTTCGGAAGCGGTGGTCAGCAGCTCCGTCACTGAACTTGCCCTTTTAACCCTTCATAATCATAATCAACTTTCGTTATTTTTTCGCTCGACACTGCTGTTGTTGATGCTTGAACCGCATGAGGGATACAAATTCCCGATAGTACGCCGGCTCGCTAGTGTTTCGACGATCAACGTTATACTGTTCGACAAATATATTAAACAGCCTGCGTTGATAGGTACATAACGCCATGTCAGGACCAGCCGTCGTGGTGGGCACGATCGGATCTGACGCACACGTCATCGGCGTCACGCTGCTTGAACACGCGCTCAAAGAAGCCGGGTTCGAGGTACGCAACCTCGGGGCGCAGACCCCTGCCGAAGAGTTCGCCGCAGCAGCCGACGAGGTGGACGCGAACGCCGTACTCGTTTCCTCGCTGTACGGCCATGCCGAGCAGGATTGTGAGGGACTTCACAAGACACTGGCCGAGGTCTCTGCTGACCCCGTCACCTACATTGGCGGGAACCTCGCAGTCGGGCAGACGGAGTTCGAAACGGTACGCCGTCGGTTCCGCAGGATGGGATTCGATCGCGTGTTCGAAGCCGAGACCGACATCGACGCCGTCGTCGAAGTCCTTCGAACAGAGTTTGGAATGGACGAGCAGGTTAGTCGGCCGGTCACGCGAGTTTCGTCGTAGATGGTGAGAGACGTTACGCTCAGCGAGGGAGAGCTGGAACGAATCGATCGGACGGTGTGGGATCGGTACCCTGGCGACGACCTCGCAGAGTTCCGGGAGGCGGTCGATTTCCACGGATCGTTACCCGCTGAAAAGCAGTTTGCTCGTGTATTGGAGGGATCCGAGGGTGTCCTGACTCAGCCGCGGGGAGGAGTACCCCTACTCGACGACCAGATAGAACTCCTCGATACCCTTATCAGTGACGGGAACGCCGACCTGTTGCCGACGACGATCGACTCGTACACTCGTGATAACGCGTACGAGGAGGCTCGTGAGGGATTAAAACGGTCACGCGAGACTGGTACCGATGAACTAAATGGGTTCCCGGCGGTAAACCCCGGGGTTGAGCGGTGCCGACAACTCATTCAGGCAGCTGACGCACCTGTACAGGTCCGACACGGAACGCCGGACGCTCGGCTATTAGCCGCGGTAACGCTCGCTGGGGGGTTCCAGAGCTTCGAGGGGGGCCCGATCACGTATAACCTTCCGTACACCAGCAAGTACGATCTCGCCGAGACAATCGAGTACTGGCAGTACGTCGACCGGCTCGCTGGCGCGTACACCGAGCAGGGGGTACGGATCAACCGCGAGCCGTTCGGACCACTGACGGGGACGCTCGTTCCACCCTCGATCTCAATTGCCATCTGCCTTATCGAGGGACTGCTCGCGGCCACGCAGGGAGTCCGAAGCATCACACTGGGGTACGGCCAAGTCGGGAACCTCGTTCAAGATGTGGCTGCGATCCGGGCGATGGAAGCGCTCGGTAGGGAGTTCTTGCCGAGAGAGGTGACCGTGACGACCGTTTTCCACCAGTGGATGGGTGGGTTCCCGCGCGACGAGGCCCGGGCACACAGCGTGATCGGTCTCGGTAGCGTTACGGCGGCGATGGCCGAGCCAGACAAGATCATCACGAAGTCGCCGCAGGAGGCGCGTGGTGTTCCGACCGCGGAAGCGAACGCTGCCGGGTTGCGAGCGACCGAACAGTCGTTGCGAATGCTTGAGGATCAGGATATCGTGCTCGACGGCGTCGACCGTGAGCAAGAGCTAATCGAGCACTCGGTCAGGTCGCTGATGGGCGCAGTTCAAGACGCCGGGAACGGAGATATCGCTCGCGGTGCCGTTCGCGCGTTCGATCGCGGACTCCTCGACGTGCCGTTTCCACCGAGTGAAGCGGCCGCAGGCGATGTTCTCCCGGCGCGAGATGACGACGGTCGCGTCCGTCTGTTGAAATCCGGCGAGCTGGCGATTCCGGACGATGTCGTGGAGACGCATCAAGCTAGGCTGGAGGAGCGGGCGGTCGCGGAGAGCCGCGATCCGTCGTTCAGGATGGTCGCCGACGATGTCTCGGCCATAAGCAACGGGCGACTCGTGGGTCGCCCGGAGGAAAACTGATGGAGATCGTCCGTCTCACCGCGACGCCTGGAATTTCGGCGTTCTTCGCAGACGATCAGGCGGCGATCACCGCGGGCGCGGAGCCGGACGGGTTCGCGTACGATGCCGAACCGGTCACTCTCGGGTTCGATCGGATTCGAGAGCCTGGAGAGGCACTGATCGTCGAACTCGAAACGAGCGACGGTCGAGTTTGTCGGGGTGACTGCGCAGCGGTCCAGTACGCCGCCGCAGGAGACCGCGATCCGGTGTTCCGAGCGTCCGATCACGTCGAAACTGTCGAGAGACGGGTCGCGGACGCGCTCGTTGGTCGAGACCCATCGGCCTTTGCCGACAACGACGCTGCGCTCCGCGCGCTCGACGGGATTCACTCTGCCGTTGAGTACGGCGTTTCCGCCGCGCTGCTCGATGCGGCTTCGAAGGCTCGTCAGGAGACACGCACACGCGTTCTCGCGGAAGCGCTCGGAACCGAACCGGCAACAGAGCCCGTGCCGGTGTTCGGTCAGTCCGGTGACGACCGTCGACGTGGGGCCGAGAAAATGCTTCTCAAGCGTGTCGACGTGCTCCCACACGGGCTGTTCAACAACGTTGAAAAGGTTGGTTCGGACGGTGAGCGACTCATCGAGTACCTCTCGTGGCTGTCCGAGCGTGCGGATGAACTCGGCACGACGGAGTATCAACCCAGATTTCACGTTGATATCTACGGGATGATCGATGAGCTGTTCGGTCCGCCGTACGACCGCGCTTCGGTCGTTGACTACGTAGACGAGTTGGAACGCGCGGCGGCACCGTATCCACTACAGCTTGAGGAGCCGGTGATGGCCGACGACCGCGAGGGACAGATCGTGGCGATGGGGGCGCTCAAAGATGGGCTCGCCGATGCAGGTGTGGATGTCGACCTCGTCGCTGACGAGTGGTGTGACGACCGCGAGGACGTACTCGCGTTCGTCGACGCTGTTGCCGCCGATGTCGTCCAAATAAAAACGCCGGACGTTGGGAGCCTCCTCGAAAGCGGTCGCGCGGTTCGGTACTGTCAGGGGACGCCGGTCCGGGCGTATCTCGGCGGCACATGTAACGAGACGGTAGCGTCTGCTCGGGCAAGCGCTCACGTCGCACTTGCTACCGACGCAGCCCAGGTCCTCGCGAAACCCGGCATGGGATTCGACGAGGGATACTCCGTCCTCACGAACGAGATGTACCGGACGCTCGCACGGCACCAACGACCGGACCAATGACGGGATCGACGCTAAACGAGCCGAAACGAACCGCTACGATCCGAACATACATGTGACAATGAGCAACAATGAAACCGACAGGCGACTCGTCTCCGGCTGGGAGGGCCGCTACTACGAGGACTTCACGATCGGAGACGTGTACAAACACCCGTACGGACGAACGGTGACGGAAACGGACGATGTCTGGTTCACGAACCTGACACTCAACACGAATCCGATGCATTTCAACGAGGCATACGCCTCGGAAACGGAGTTCGGTGAGCGTCTCGTCAACGGACTGTACGTAATTGCGCTTGCCGTCGGGATGAGCGTGATCGACGTGAGCGCGAACGCAACCGCTAATCTCGGGTACGACAACGTAACTCATCACGCTCCCGTCTTCCACGGTGATACGATATTCGCGGAATCGGAGGTGATCGCCAAGCGGGAGTCGGAGTCCAGAGACCACGTCGGGATCGTCTCGACGGAGCTGCGGGCGTACAATCAGGAGGGCGACCTCGTGCTCTCGTTAGAGCGAACACCGATGGTCCGCAAGCGGGGCAGCGCAGAGCCGACCGCCGCCCGACCGACCGGCTGGCCAGAGGGAATCGGTACGCAACCGGAGGACCTCCAATGATCCCGAGTCCGCTCCGTCGGCGTGAGAGGTGGAGCGCGTGACCACCGACCCGCCTACGCGTGAGGACCCAGTCCCCTCGGATCGCGTCATCGGCGACCTCCCTATCGTCGACGCCGCCACGGCCGCCGAAGCGATCCCCGCGGAGGCGACGTTGTTCGTCAGTGGCTTCGGTGGTGTCGGCTACCCGAAACTGGTTCCGGAGGCGATCGCGCGTGGTGACAATCGGACACTGACGGTGATCTCCGGTGGTGGCGTCGGCGACGAGATCGACGCGGCCCTCGTCGAGAGCGGTGACATGGCCCGTCGATATCCGTTTCAGACCCGCCCCGCGGTCCGCGAAGCGATCAACACCGGAGAGGTACTGTTCCATGATAGACACATCGCGGGGGTAGCCGATGATCTCCGGTTCGACGGGCTCCGTACCGGTCTCAGGGGCGAGCGCGTGGCCGTGGTCGAGGCGGTCGCAGTGGGCCCGGACTGGCTCGTTCCCACGACATCGGTCGGGAACACTCCGGCGTTCGTCCGCGCCGCCGACCAGCTCATCGTTGAGGTGAACGCCACCCAGCCGCTGGACCTCGCTAGGGTCCACGACGTGTACACGCGTGCGGACCCGCCGGAGCGCGATCCGATCCCGCTTTCCACCCCGACAGAGCGGATCGGTTCCCCCGCGATCCGGTTTGATCCCGACGACCTCGCTGCCGTTGTCCGGGCCGATCGCCGCGACGACCCGTACGAGTTCCGCGACCCGGACGACACCGACCGAGCGATAGCGGACCATCTTATGCGGTTTCTCGACACAGAGATCGACCGCAACCCCCTGTTCGCCGACGCGGTCACGCTACAATTCGGGGTCGGAAGCCTCGGCAACGCGCTGATGGGTACGCTCACAGAGTTTGCGGTCGGTGACCGGCCGCTCGTGTACTTCGGTGAGGTAATTCAAGACGGGCTGTTGGACTTGATCGACGCCGGCAGGCTATCGGGGGCAAGCGCCACGTCGCTGGCGCTGTCGGCGGACGGACAGGACCGATTGTTCACAGACATATCGCAGTACACCAACGAGATTGTCCTGCGGCCGGGAGATATCTCGAACGCTGCCGGCCCGATCGAGCGGTTCGGAGTCGCCGCGGTGAACAGCGCTGTCGAAGTCGATCTTCACGGCAATGCCAACGCGACCCACATCCGTGGCACCCGTGTGGTCAACGGGATCGGTGGCAGCAACGACTTCGTCCGTAACGCGCGCTTGAGCGTTATCGCACTGCCTTCGACCGCTGCTGACGGTGACGTGTCACGTATCGTTCCTGCGACGGCCCACGTCGATCACACCGACCACGATGTCGATATCGTCGTTACCGAACACGGGGTCGCTGATCTCCGAGGGCTATCGCTACGGGAGCGACCGGACGCGTTGATGAGCGTCGCAGACCCAGCGTACCGCCCGAGTTTGCGGTCGTATCTGGATCAGGTTTCCGAACGAACCGGTGCAACACCGATCGCCGAGGACACGGGCGTCGATCCGTAACGATGCGCTGTCAGCCGAGCGGATCGTCGCGGTCGGATCTCAAAAGGGCATGCTGAGGTTCAGCCAGCATACACGCGCCTTCGGCGGCAAGATGGCGTCAGAGATCCTCAGGGAGTGCTTCGGCAGATGCGTCGTTACCGACACCATGACGGACCTTGACGGCAACGCCGCTCTCGAAGGCGAGCGCCTCACGCCCAGACAGCTCTGCGCGCCCGACGGCAAACAGTGTGTCTTCACCGTCGACGACGAGAACCTCGTCTCCGGGGCGGATCTCCTCGTCGGCGGCGGTCACGAACTTCGCGAACGCGTTCCGCCCGTCCCGGACGTATGGTTCGCTCTCGGAACCAACGACTATCCGATGGCTCAACCCAGAGAATAGGGTTTGGAGCCGGCGCGCACCCGTGACCCCAAGCGTGAACCGCCCGTCGGTGCCGTACGACACCAGTCGGTTCCCCTCGGGACTGCCGGGCGTGTCGTCGACGTCGCCGTCGATGATCTGTCGCGGTCGTCCGCCGCTGGACCGCCGGATCGTCACGGTCTCCTCCGACGGGAACAGCGCTTCGCCGGCCCCCGCGCCGAACTGGTAGTCGGCACCCGTCCGCAGGTCGGCGAGATCCTCGCTGTCGCTCATACTCGCGCTATCCCTGCCGCGCGGAAAGCGATTTCGACACGAGCCGCCAGCGTTCGGCCAACTCGCGACACGCGGCGTCATCGATCTCGATCCCGGAGCCGACCGTCTCGATCGCCTCCCGAACGACGTCCACTCCGCTCGATTCCCGGTCGGTTTCCTGTAACTCGTGATCGGGCACCAGCGACTCCAACGCGTCTGACGCGTCGGAGAGGCCCGTTTCACACTCGTAGACCGTCCCCTGCTCGATAGCGGTCACGAGCCGATCGACCGCGATCCGGTTCTCTCCCCGCTCGGCAGCGATCTGGCCGAGCGTAGCGAGTATCCGCGTTTTTAGGTCCATAAATCCGCCTGATTCGGCGTCCTCGAGAGCGGACGAGAGCGCGCGTTCGGCCGCGGGGAGATCCCCTTGTAGCCTGAGCTTCCTGCCGCGTACGTGGTTGTGGGCCGCAGTACGTTTACGACCCGCGTGGTCGTCGAGCAGCTCCGCCGACCGGGAGAGCCATCGCTCGGCCTCGTCGGCGTCGCCTCGCTCGACGGCGATCTCCGCGAGCTGTGTCGACACCATGGCGGTTCGGTGGTCGGCGTCGATCCCTTCGAAGACCGCCAGGGCGTCCCGCGACAGTCGCTCGGCCTCGTCGAGCGCGTGCTCCCGGAGCGCGACCGATCCGAGTCCGTTCAGGGCGAACCCCCGGTGAGGTTCCGAGCCGATTCGCTCCGCCAGCGACTCGACCGCCCGATATCGCTCCCGTGCCGTGCCGAGTTCCCCCCGCTGTTCGGCGATCGCGCCGAGGTTCACCAAGACGATCGCTTCCCGGTGGGTGTCACCGACCGTCCGATACCCTTCGAGCGCTCGTCTCCCAGCCCGTCTCGCCCCGGAGAGATCGCCCCTGCGTCGGAGCGTCACGCCGAGGTTCGTCGACACGTTCGCCTCACCGTGGATATCGTCGTACGTCCGGAACAGTTCACGTGCGAGCCGATAGTGGGCGATCACGGTCTCGGAGTCGCCCATGGCGTCGAGTGCGTTCGCCACGTTCATCAGGCTCTTCGCGACCGCGATCGGGTCGTCGAGCGACGCCGCGATGGCGTACGCCCGAGACCCATCCTCGTACGCGGTCTCGAACTCACCCGCGAAGTGTGCGGCCTGTCCTCGACCCCGAACTGCGGCGGCGAGCCCCTCCCGGTCCCCGGCGTCTTCGAACAACGCGGCCGCGCGCTCGAAGTGGTCTACGGCCGCGTCGTACTCCCCTTGACGCCGAGCCACGTCGCCGAAGCCGCGCTGGCGTTTGGCCTCCCCAATGGCCGAGTCGGGCTGCCACGCATCGAGTGCTTCCATCGCTCTGTCAACGGCTCCGGCGTCGATGTACATCCGGGTGACCCACTCCGGCTGCCGCTCTTGGAGTTCAGGCGGACAGGCCTCGGGAAGATCGACCCACGAGTACCGAACCCGACCGTACAGTCCCGCAAGTCGTGGGTACGACTGTCCGACATCGTACACTGCGGCAGTCGCTGTTTCCGCCCACGTGGCCGGATCCGACTCGATGTCGTCGATCGCGGGGGCGTCACCGCCCAGGGCACGCCGGATCCGTGATCGTCGGGCGGGATCGTCTGCCAGCGAGAGGAGGCGGGTCAAAACGCGACCCACGCGTCTGGCGACGACCGGTTCCGGCTCCCGTTCGAGCAGTTGCTCCAGAAACAGCACCGACCACTCCTCGTGGACCGTCCGAGTCGACCCGTCGGGGGCCGGAAGCAAAACCGTTCCCTCTAGCCGATCGAGAGCACGTCGAACCGCGTCCGGATCGGTCCTGTCTGACCCATTCAACCGGGCGGATCCGTCGCTCTGAGTCGACCCGGCGGAGAGCACCGCGTACGCGAGCGATCGGATATCACCGAGGCCAGCGACGTTGAGCAGGTTACAGAGAACCGCGACATCCATGGTGGGAGGAGGCCGTTCGTCAAGATCCCGGACGATTTCGGCTATTTCGCCCTCAAGAGAGCTTCGAGTCACGTCCTCGTCTCCGGGGCGAGTAGTCGAGTGGGCGAGCCGGTGAACCAGTCGGGCGACCTCTGCTTGACTGTTTGTAGCGGTGGCCGTCGTGGAGTCGTCGCAGTCGTCGGAGCCGTCCGCCGACTGGTTATCGGGTCGCCCCCGAATCGCATCGAGCAGGGCGCTTGCGTCCGTTGCGAGCGGCGTTTCAGTGATCGTGGCCACGTGGTCGACGAATCGCTCGACTTCGCGCTCGTCGAGCCGCGGCATTCGAATCGTCTCGATACGTCCCCGATACGTCAGATCCGCGGGCGTAAGTGGGAGTCCGTCGGGCTCGTCGTACGCGTCGCGGCGTGCGTCAAACAGGAAGGAGACATCCGGTCGCTCGGCGAGTTCCCTCGCAACGGCTATCGTCCGGGCTGCTCCCGGGGAGACAACGTCCTCGACGACAACGAGCACGCTGCCAGGAGCGTTCGAGATCCGCTCTCGAAGGCTCTCGACCGCGGTGAACGGCTCCTCAGAACCACCTCGGCGGTACAGCACCGATCCTCGGCCGGACCGGTGCCACCGAACCGCGACGCTCCGACAGACAGTGCTCTTCCCGCTCCCGGCGGGGCCGACCAGTAGTCGGTCATCGCCGTCTGAGAGGCTCTCAAACAGTCGATCGGCAACGGAGTATCGGCCGTTCTCGGTGGGGGCGGTACGGTCGAGGACGTACCCGGCCGCGACCTCCGCAAACGAGGCGGGAGCCCGGAGCGGGCCGATCGGGTCCGGGTTTCCGTCGAGCCGCTCATCGTCGAGCGTCAGAAACCCTTGGCTTGCGAGGGTGTCAGAAGCTACACCCGCAGCCGTCCCGATGAACCCGCCGCCAGCCGTCAGTCGGTCCGTTCCACCGGGCTGTCCGTCGTCGACTCCCCTGACCGCATCGTTCCCGCCGTTGTCGGGCCCACCGGGCTCACTCGCCGTCGCTACATCCGCGAGTTCATCGCTCACGTCGTCGGCGGCGTCGGCGAGCGATCCGATTCGGTCACGGCCCCACGCGACGGCTTCGGGGTCGCTCGACTCCGCGATACCATGGAGCCCGCCGTCGTCGTCGAACACGAGCGTGATGACGACTGCGTCGGCGACGACGAGGCCCACGTCGACCCCGTCACCGGCCCGTATCTCGACGCCGTTTTGGCGAGCAAGCGACCCGATGTCGGCTGGAAACTGGGTCCGAGCGTGGCGGTACAGTTCGTCGTCGATCACGAGACGAACGATACCTCCGGCGGCGACAGCCCGGCAGCGGTCGAGAAGCCGGGGGTACGGGAGCGTCGGAAGCGCGGCCTCAACCGTCTCCGCGTTGCGTATCGTTCTGTCCAGCCGTTCAAGTGGTCGGTACGGATCGGGACCTGCCGCCCGATACGTGTCTGCCCCACGAAGGACGGTCGGCGAGAGGTCGGCGTCAGCGTCGAGCGGCGAGAGAACCTCGCGAGCGGCGTCGACATCCGTCGCGGTAT